>DUPR01000011.1 GCA_012838205.1 Methanobacterium sp. | reverse complement strand
TTGATATTCAATAGCGGTATTAATCCACCAGTAAAAATGGCTGAGATGTGTTTCTATAGTTATAACTTTTTAAATTTTAATTTCATTCATGAAAACGTCATTCATTCATGAAATAATTATCATATCCTAAGTCATAAAAGAATTAATATTCTTAACAAGGGTTTAAATTGGATTTAATGATGGATATTTATTTAAATACATGGAGTGGTACGGGTTGGAATTAATAATAAATCTACTCTTCCTTCCCAATGTATTTTGTAATATTTAATGGGGTGAGATGGGGGTTATTTTGGAAGAATATGGTACCATACAAAGCAGATTGTACATAATTTTAGTGGTTAACCCCCCTCAGGATATATTTTGTCTTTGTTGTATAAAAATTTATTTTTTTTCGAACAATCAGTTTATTTACGAACAGTTCGGAAAAATTCGGGTGTAGATAAGTTTTTAAAATAATGAAAAACCACTGTGTACTCTTTGAGCATGAGGATCAAGATAAAAAATTTACGTTGATTTTGGTATTCCGGTAATAACCACTATTTCTTCGAAGAAACATTTTTTTCTGGCTGTTACTGATGCTTCTAATCCTTGTTCATTTAATTTTTCGATTGTTTTGTCAATATCAGATAAAGATGATTGCACCAGTTGAACTCTTCCATTAGGGGTAAGATGGTCCTTTAAACCTTCTAAAAACTGGTCAATAATTTTTCTACCATCATTTCCACCATCCCAAGCATCATCAAGTTCGTCACCAACCCTTTCATCTTCATCTGTGGGTAAATATGGTGTATTAAATAGTACTAGGTCGAATTTTTCATTTTCAACTGCTTCGAACAGACTTCCTTTTCTTAGTTCAACATTGTATGATTTATTGGCAATTAAATTTTTTACTGCGCAATCAATGGCATAAGGATTTACATCAGTAGCTGTCACTGTACTGCAATTTTTAGAGGCTATTATTGCTATAAGCCCAGTTCCAGTTCCTATTTCAAGCACCTTGTCTCTTCTTTCAATTTGAAGATTTTCTGCTAATAAAAAAGTATCTTCTGCAGGTTCATATACTTGGGGATGGGTTTCGTAATGGATTCCCTTATATTCTAACATTAAATTGCCTCATTCATAGTTTATCGAATAAAAATATTTAGCTAATTATCAAGTTTTTAGTAAATATTAAATAACGATTTTTATAATTTTAAGCCTTCCATAGCTGAAGGAAGGCATTCCAAAACATTTGAAAGTCCTGATAGGTGTAAATTAATCATTACTGCCCCTAAAATTTCATCACGAGTTGCACCTTGGTTTTTAGCCATCTGAACATGTAATTTCACACCCATTGGATTTCGATTAGCAGTGTGAATGGCTATAACTGCTAATTGTTTAGTTTTGGCATCCATTCCCTTTAAAGAACGTTGTGCCTCAACCAAATCATTGAAACATCCTGCCAGTTCTGGAAATTCTTCCTGAAATAATTGATAGGGATTTTTATCATTTTCTGAATTTTTATTCATATTACATCTTCTCCAAAACATCTTCAAGTTCACTGGAAATTACTAATATTTCTTCAGGGGTTAGTTTAAAAACTCTTTCCTCAATTAATTTTCCATTTACTTGTGAAATTATATCTCGAATAGAACTTCGGGCAAGGTCCATATCACAAATTTCATGAAATGACTGTAGTAATGCCTTTCCTGATTTCTTTTTTTTATGCTGGAATAAAGCTCGGCAAGTCTTGACAAAAAATTCATCAACATCAGGATTTCTAGTAGGAGTTAATTTAATAACCGCAGAAGAAATCTTAGGAGGTGGTAGAAATGCGTTCTTCGGAACTTTAAAAAGAAGTTCAGTCTGAGTGCAAAGGTTCATCATAACTGAAAGTCGAGAATAATGAGATTCACCTGGTTTAGCAATCATTCTCTGGGCAAATTCAAGTTGGTACATTAAAATAGCAAAATCAAAATCATAACCGAGGAGTTTGAAGGTTATGGGGGATGATATTTGATAAGGTAGATTAGAAACTACTTTAGAAAAATAGGGGAAATTAAGTTTAGTGGCGTCACCCAACAAAATCTCCACATTGGAAATGTCTTTTTCATTAAGTCTTTCCCTTAGAATTGGGATGATACGTTTATCTTGTTCAATGGCCACTACTTTAGAAACTTTTTCTGCCAGGGGGACTGTTAAAGTGCCTATTCCTGCCCCTATCTCCAACACAACATCAGAATGATCGAGATGAGCATTTTCAATTATCTGTGACAAAAAATGATTGTTAATAAGGTAATTTTGGCCTTTCTTTCTGTCTAAACGTATTCGGTACTTTTTTAATAGATTAAAGGTTTCTGTTGCCAACATTTCCCTTATTAAATAATTTTCTTTAGCCTAAAATTTTCTTTTAGGAGGTCTAGTAAAGAGGATATATTTCTTTTTACCTTTCCGATCTTCTGTAGCTTCTAACTCCAACTGAATTCTTTTAACAATCAGTTTCACTGGGTCAGAAAGCATGGGAACTCTTTTTTTCACATCTTTAAAATCCTTAAAAGGAGCTTCTTTACGTGCTTGTATAATATCCCACATGTGTTTTTTTCCAATTCCAGGTAAAAGCTCAATTTGATGTAGTCTGGTGGAAATTGGGCCTGCTTCATTGAAAAATCGGATGAATTTTTCTTCTTTCCTTTTTACAATCTCTTCGAGAACGTAATTAACCTCAATTTGGGCTGTTGATGTCATTTTGTTAAATGGGAGTCTACGATTTACCCTTGCGATTTTGTCCCTCTGTCCTGCACCTATGTAAACCTTTTCATGAATGTCCAAGTTTACATTTTCTTTAGGTGTTAACTCTAACAGGGTGAATTCTTCTGTACCAATGGCTTGAGCCACAGGTTTGCGTTTGTAAGAGTTAGATCCCTCTTTAACATAACCCAGTGGTAGAAAGTCCAGAATAATCGCATAATCCTCCATTTTATCACCCTGACAATGGCATATTTATTATATAAATCATTGATTAAATAATTCCTCTCAGAATAATCTTAATAGGAATAATAATCCTTGAAATTAAGTATTACCCTCAGATTTATTCTTCTCGGTATTTATTAACTATTTTCAATATATTTTCAAGTTCTTCTTTTTTGTGTGAGCCTCTTTCTTTAGCAAAAATTAGTCTCATGTCGTTCATATCTTCAGGCATAAGATCTACTATTTTAATGGCTTGATTCTTTTTTATTATTTCTTCTAACTCAGAAACCAGTTTAGCGGCGTTTTCCACTGATATTTTGGAAAATTTCGTGACATGATCCAATGCCAGATTCTGCTCATAACTTAGTTCATGTAGTTTTTCCCGTTCCTCTAGCAATGGCTTTACATTCACCAGAGGGATCGGATCGGTATCCAGGGTTTTCTTTCCAATCATCCCCATCACTCTTGTATTTTAAGATGTTCAGGTCTTATAATTAGTTTTTTGGCCTTATTTCCATCATTTATTGCAACAATGTATGCACGACCCCTTTTTTCTGCCACTTTGCCGGTTTTCCCATGGAAACGGGGGTGTGGTTGTCCTTTGTGAACACTGGGGTCAATGATTATGTGAACCAGATCATTTTCCTGGAAGGTCTGGATTTTTTTTGTTATGGGGTTGGCTCTTCCTGTTCTTAAACTCTTTTTAAGTTTGTACCTTGTTTTACTTCTAAAACCTCTTGATCTTTGCGTCATTTTTAGTCCTCCACTTCATCAGAAATGGTTTAACTTTTTAATTATGTCCATCGAAAGTATTTTTTTAATCTCTGAATGATCAGTAAACATACACCATCATGATTGTATATATCCATCTTGTAATATGTTCATTAGGTCATTACGTACACAATATGTTATTCACAGAGATTATTAGGATTTACTTTATAATACAGTCCCGTGAAGGGGGTCCCTGTTAATTTAAGATAAAATTCGTGTGAATCTTTCAGTGCTTAATCCTCGGTGAAATCGATTAAATTAATGTTAATAATTTAGAGTTTATAAAACTATCTTTCTATCAATTACCAATTTAAATATTAACTTCTAACACATCCAGATCAACACAAGTGGCTTGGTTTTCTAAAAGTGAGGTAATACTGGGTTTTGTCCGGTCTTCATCCCCAGATATTAGTTCTTTGATGTATAATCCTCCTTCACAATTTATTATTAGTTCAAAATGATTCGAATCAATTATTTTGAATTCAACTTCTTTTACTTCCCGAGTTCGTATTTTATCTGCTCTACGATGAGACACCCGAATTGGTGTTCTCTGCTGGATAATTTTTAAATTTCTCAGAATTTTTAAATCATCATTGGAAATGGTATTTTCTACTTCAACCACCGCACGGTATGTCTTGGAGGTTTCTGTAGAAGATGCTTTTACGCCACTCCGACGTTCTTTTCCTACAAGTTGCAAATTAAGAACTTCGACTTTGCCTTGACAATGTTTATTAATTTTTTCAGTTAATTCTTTCAAATTTAAATCGCGAATTTTTGGCTCTTTAATCTCTAGTACGAAGGGCCTACCTCTACCGAGCATTCTCACATCAATGTCTTCTCTACCTGCACCATGAAATCTGGATTCCTTTCCTTTGCTTACCTGGATCACTCTTTCAGCAATCAATTCTTCAACTGATTCTGGGTATGTTTTGCCTGTGAAATCGCAAAATTTGCATCCTTTACCCCTGCATTTTCTGCAAGGCCATCTCGTTTGAGGGATTCCTCTTATAAGTTTACGGTATCGGCCTTCTATGAACAGTGGGTTTATTTGAAGATCCACTTTACCGGTGGTATAATCCATCATCACTACTAAGTTAGGATTCTCAAATTCTACTTCTTTATTCATATTAAGTGCTAATGCTTTACCAAGTTCTCTGTTGATCTCTTTTTTTATACTTTCACTCATTAGGCCTGTTTTGTCCCAAATAGTTTTTTCTTTCTCCAATATTTCTTTCGGTAAACGGCAACCAACAAGGAAATTTGAAAATTCGATTTTAGAACTATTTATTTCATTGATTATGTATTTTACATCATTTGTAAGAGTTTCAAAGATGTTTTCACATATAAAACATTCTTTACTATTTTCGGGCAAGCTTTTTCCTAGGGTTAACGAATTTTTTAGATTCTGCCCTCTCTCCTGATTATTCTTTCCAGAGATTTTAGGGTAGAAATTCCTACCTAAACAACGATTACAGATATTTCCATCAGTAATTTTTATAATTTCAATAGTTTGATACTCGATATTATTCATTCTATATGTTCCTCATATATTTTTAAATGGGGCGGCAAATAGCAGTATTTACGTAAAATTTCGTTAAATAGTATTTTTCTGGTAAATTGCACAATTGGGGCAATTGCATTTTTAATCATGTAAAAACTATGAACAAAAAAGTGTTAATTAAGCTTATTTGTGGTGATGGGTGATGTTATCGCATCATTTGACGCATCATCTGTCCCAAGGGACCGCCCATCTTACGTTTTCCGAAGCCTTTAATTGCTTTTTTAGTGACTTGGTAATATTTAAGAAGCTCTTTAACATCTTCGTTACGCATTCCAGAGCCTCTGGATATTCTTTTAACTCGGGATTGTTTTATGATTTCGGGATGAGTAAGCTCCTCTTCAGTCATTGAATCCATTAGGATCTTGTATTTGGTTAGTTTCTCTTCAGTTACTTGTGACGCGTTTTTGGGTAATTTTCCACCCATGCCTGGTAGCATATTCATAACTTGTTGCATTGGGCCCATTTTATTCATCATTTCAAATTGGCTGTACATATCTTTCAATGTGAATTTACCGCTTAACATGGCGTCCATGGCTTCAGTATCGACATCTTCTTCAACTATTTCTTCGGCACGCTCAATCAGGGTTTTGATATCGCCCATACCTAGCAATCTGGAGATAAACCTTTCAGGATCGAAAACTTCCAGATCATCAATGCGTTCACCAGTACCAATAAATTTAATGGGAGCTCCAATTTCTGCTACTGCAGAAAGAGCTCCACCTCCTTTAGCCGACCCATCAAGCTTTGTCACGATAATTGATCCGATTTCAGTGGTTTTACTAAAAGCTTGGGCTTGTTCTTTGGCTTGTTGGCCTATTGTTCCATCAATAACTAGCATGACTTCGTCAGGCTCAACAACTGCTGATATTTGTTTCATTTCATTAAGAAGATCTTTTTCTTCTTTGTGACGACCAGCAGTGTCTACAATGATTATGTCTTGGTTTTTATGTTTTTTCAAACCTTTTCGAGCTAAATCCAAGGCGTCATCATTTTTGGGGTCTCCGTATAGTGATATATTCAGGTTTTCTGTGAATTGCCGAATTTGTTCGAAGGCAGCAGGTCTCCACGTGTCGGTACATATAATCGCTGGATTAAAACCTTTTTTTTGCAAATATTTGCTCATTTTACCTATTGTAGTAGTTTTACCACTTCCTTGCAGTCCTATAAAAAGAATTTTGTATGGTTTCTTCTCAATTTGGACTTCGGCAACTTTATCTCCCAGAAGATGCACTAATTCATCGTAAACAATTTTGATTACATGTTCTTTAGCTGTAACACCTTTAGGAGGTTCTTCGTTTAAGGCTCTGTCTTCAATAGTTTTGGATAAATTTAAAACAAGTTTAATATTGACGTCAGACTGGATTAAAGCTCTTTGAATATCTTTAATGACTTCTTTAACTACTTCTTCATCTATTATGGTCATTCCAGCAAGTTTCTTCATGGTTTTAGTCAGATTCTTGCCTAAGTTTCCTAACATAAAATTTCACCAGATTTAGTTCCTTTAAAGAGCTATTATAATTCAATTATTCATTTATATGTAATAAAGATTTGAAGTATTTCTAATCCCTTAATTAATTCATTATTCGTTGTGATTCACCATTTTTAATACATGGGTCTTATTTTTTCATAGGAAATAATTCTATTATCATAAAAACTCTAATTTATATAAAAATATAATTTTAATTACTTCTAGCACACGATATATATAACATATTGAGATATATAAGGATCGTGTAATATGTAAACGTCTTTGTCTTTCAATCCATATTTGGGCGAATTTTTGTGTTAAAACATGTAATTTAGTCTTTTCAGTTTTTTTAAAATTTATTCAATTGATTATCAATTTTTAATACAAATTAAATAAAGTAACTCTGAACTAGCGTGTAAAAATAACTAATATCTGAAATTGATTATTTATACATCAAAACTTAAAAATGTTAATATTTTAATGGTGTGATGAAATGTTCGAAAAACTGGTCGAAAGTCTGATAAACTCTCCTATTGTTAAAAAAGGCGATTATGACTATTTTGTAAACCCTATTACAGATGGAATTCCTTTGGTTGATTCAGAATTGCTTCAAGAAGTATCTGAAGCTGTTTCACAGTATGCAAACATTAATGTGGATAAAATTGTGTGCGTGGAAGCCATGGGAATACACTTAGCTACTGCACTTTCCTTACTCACCGATATTCCATTTGTAGTCGTGCGAAAACGTTCCTATGGTCTGGAAGGGGAGATTGCAGTCCATCAGACTACTGGTTACAGTGAAGGTGAGTTATATATTAATGGTATTAAAAAAGGCGATCGTGTTTTTTTGGTGGATGATGTGGTGAGCACAGGAGGTACCATGGCTGCTGTAATCAAAGCACTAAAACACATCGGGGCGGACATCATTGATGTAATGGCCATAATCGAAAAAGGTGAAGGTAAGGAATTTGTGGAGAAGGAAACAGGAATCAAAGTTCATTCACTGGTAAGGGCAAACGTAATCGAGGGTAAAGTAACAATAGAGGCAATTACAGCTCGAAAAAATAGTCCTTAGAAAGTACGACTAATATTATAATTTTTAAAGGGATCCAATGACTAATTATCAATTTAAAATAGAAGAAATTATTGATAAAATCCAGAGCATGGAGGTTAAAGTAGTTGGTTTACAGTTTCCTGAAGGTCTCAAAACCCATGCAACTGATTTAGCTAGGGAAATCGAAGAAAAAACCGATTCTTTAGTATTAATATCGGGTGATCCATGTTATGGTGCATGCGATCTTTCTGACAAAGAAATGGAAGGATGCGTTGATCTGCTGATCCACTTTGGCCACACCCCCCTTCCAATTGATCAAAAAATTCCCATTCTTTATATAGAAGCACATTACCAGTTAGAATCAATTCAAATATTAAAAAAAGCATTAAAATACCTTAAAGATAAGAAAAAAATTGGTTTAGTTACTACTACTCAGCATCTGCACCTTCTGGAAGATGCTACAAAAATACTTGAGAAAAGTGGAAAGAAAGTTTTAATGAAGGAAGGTAGAGGAACTCTGAAAGGTCAAGTTTTGGGCTGTAACTTTTCATCTGTTCAAGATTTACCTGTGGATGCATTCCTTTATTTGGGCAGTGGCAATTTTCATCCACTCGGTATAAAGTTATCCACTCAGAAAACTGTTATAATCGCGGATCCTTATCTTAACCAAGTAAGGAATATAGATGAATTCACTGATAAAATTCTTCGGATACGTTTTGCAAGAATTACTCGCGCTTCTGAAGCTGAAAAATTTGGAATTCTCGTCTCTTCCAAGGAAGGACAGTCTCGGTGGGATCTTGCAAAAAATTTGAAGAAGATTATTACTAAAAGGGGTATGTCAGCGTATTTGATCATTTTAGATGAAATTACTCCTCAAAATTTAATGCCTTTTATGGATTTAGATGCCTTTGTTGTGACGGCATGTCCACGGATAGCTATAGATGATTCTAAAATGTATGAAAAACCACTTTTAACTCCTCAAGAACTGGAAATTGTGTTGGGGCTGAGAGATTGGGAAGATTATGAGATGGATGAGATTAAATACTAAGATAATGTAATCATTAACTCGTAACAAATTTCAATGAGAAGTGACCTTAACAACCATACTACAAATCATAAATTTCTCACAATTTATATACTACTTAATGTTAACTCATAAATCTTCAAATATAATCATACACAACAACAAAATAATTAACTCTGTTACAGAAACCATTAGAACTCTATAAATATACAAAAAATAATAATATTTACTGCAATCATACAAAATTTACAACAAATACTAATTCCAATTTCTCAACTTGTTTGGATCAAGATTAATAGATATTATTATCAAGTGTCATAAACTTTTAAAACTCAAATAACAGTGATGGATTTCCACGACAATTATTTATCACCACAAGTTCTTAATAATTCAAGTATACAAGTAATTGGGGTGTTTTTAAGAAAAATACTCCCAATAATTCTCCTATAATTAATTTAATCAAAAATTAGAAAAAATTCATAATATAGAATGTAAATATTACTCATAGAATGCTTAAGTAAACATTTTTAGAATAAAAATTGATTTTTATAAACTTATTTTTTTAAAATGAGGTGAATTAGATGAAAACAAAAAACGGAGATTTCGTTCTTCCTGGTGACGCATTAGGGGTCACTGAGGAGTTTCTCCCGTCAGAATGGACCTACGATGATCATGGTGATATCAGGTCCTTGGTAGCGGGGACAGTAAGCATAGACCAGAAAAACAAAAAAATATCCATCGTTCCCAAAACAAAATCCCCCGCTATTTTAAAAAAGGGGGACGTGATTTTAGGACAAATACGTGAAGTTAGAGGTCAAAGGGCTTTAGTCGATGTTGATGGTATTAAAGATAGTAAAAGAAGTCTTCCCATCACATTTTTAGGTGCCATACACATTTCACAAGCACGTAAGGGATATGTGGACAAACTAACTGATGATTTCCGTATCGGAGATCTGATACAAGCTAAAGTTACCAAAGTCATGGGAGTGGACAATGCTGATCTAACCACTGCAGAAAATGAACTTGGTGTCTTAAAGGCCATGTGCACCAACTGTCGACATTTCATGAATAAAATAGGAAAAAAAGAAGTTAAATGCCCTAATTGTGGTAGAAAAGAGACACGAAACATTTCTTCAAATTATGAGGGATAATATGAAGATTATAATGGATAAAAAGAATGAATTAGAGATTGAAATTACTGGTGAGACACACACCTTATGCAACGCCCTTAGAAAGACTCTAATGGAAGATAAAGATGTTGAAGCAGCAGCATATGTTATTGAACATCCTATTATTGGCGAGCCAAAACTGTACATAAAAGCAAAAAACCCTAAAAAATCCCTCCAAAATGCAGCTGAAATTATAAAATCAAGATGTGAAGAGTTTAAAGAACTCATAGAATCTGATGCTGATGGAAAAACTAAAAAACCAGTCAAATCGGCAAAAACTACTAAAAAATCAGCCAAGAAGACCTCCAAAAAGAAAAAATGAACTTAAAAAAATTCAGAAACATTAAGCAAGAAATAAGGATTCTGGGAGTTGATGATGCCCCTTTCACCCCCCACACTCACGAACAAGTCATGCTTGTGGGAACTGTTTTTAGGGCAGGAACTTGGTTGGATGGTGTAATAAGCACTCACATAACTATTGATGGCAACGACGCCACTGATTCTCTTATTGAAATGGTTAACAAATCCAGACACCAAGATCAGCTAGGAGTAATAATGCTGGATGGGATTACCTTTGGTGGATTTAATATAGTTGATATCAAGAAGGTATTCCAAGAAACTGGAGTGCCAGTTATAGTAATCATGCGCAGATATCCTGATTTGCCAAGTATAAAAAAAGCTTTGAAAAACTTTCATGACTGGGAAAAAAGATGGAAACGCCTTCTTGAAGCTGGAGAGATTTACCGGACTGATGAGATCCATAAAAAAGATTCCATATATATGCAGACCAGTGGAATCAGCAAGGAAGATGCACAGAAGATTGTTACTCTTTCAACAACTAGGAGCGCAATACCAGAACCTATCCGTGTTGCTCATATCATAGCTGCCGGCATAACAACTGGAGAATCAAAAGGAAATGCTTAATTTATTACAATCCAATAAATTTAAAAAAAAATGTGTTAAATCTTTTTTCCACTTCAAATTATATCATTCACAACCAAAAAAAATAAGCATTCTTGGCGTTTTCTGCATCATGATTTGAGGGGAGTGTGCATATAACCGATTCGAAACATCCTTTATTAACAGTAGATGCGGTAGTAACTGATGAAAATGGTAAAATAATATTAATCAGGAGGAAAAATACTCCTTTCCAAGGATCTTGGGCACTACCCGGCGGTTTTGTCGAGTACGGCGAAACTGTGGAAAAAGCTATATTAAGGGAAGTTAAGGAAGAAACTGGAATTTTAATAGAAATTTCGGAGTTAGTGGGTGTCTATTCCGATCCAGGGAGAGATCCGAGGGGGCACACAATTACCGTGTGCTTCTTCACTTATAAAAAAGATGGTGAACTTAAAGCAGACACAGATGCTCAAGAAGTTTCGTCGTTCACTGTTGATGATGCGCTTAAAATGGATTTAGCATTTGATCATCATGAAATATTAAAAGACGCGTTAAATAAGATTGGAATTATTGACGAAATATTAGACTAATACAATCAACAGCAGCTAAATAATCAAAAAAATAATATTGTTGCATTGACAATAATTATTTCGAATTTAAATATTATTAGGAGGATTTAAATGGAATTTTGCCCTAAATGCGGGACAGTATTGTTCCCTAAAGGGGACCGTTTCGAATGTTCATGCGGTTACCAAAAAAAGATAACCAAAGAATCACTAAGTGAATATGAAGTTTCTGAGAAAGTATCCCCCAAGGAGAATGTGATTGTAACAGGGGATAATATTAAAACTTTACCCACTACCAAAGCCATATGTCCCAAATGCGGTAATCGAGAGGCATTTTGGTGGTTGCAACAGACTAGAAGGGCTGATGAATCTGAAACCAGGTTTTTAAGATGCACAAAATGCGGACAAACTTGGCGAGAGTATGATTAAACATTTGAAGGAGACCTGTTGGAATGGAGGAAGAATCATCAAAGGTGAGCCAAGAACAGAAAACTTCTGATGAAAAATCATCAAAGGCAGTCCAATTTAACCAAAATACTAAAAGTGGATCGAATAAAAATAGCTTTTCTGTGGATTCATCAACCTCTAAAACGAAATCTTCCAAACGTTTCAGAGATTTTTTAATTGGTTCTGAATTTTTAGATTCAGAATCAGATTCTAAAAATAAATATCTTGATGAACCTCGAAAACAGAAAGTAAATCAGAAATATGAAGATAATACCCCTTCAAAGTCACAAGAATTTTATCTTCGTCAGGAATTCATGAAATTTAAGATTTATCGACACATACATTCCAAAAAAGAACAAATTATTAGAATTATTGGTGGACTAGTAGGAGTTTTATTTATAATCGCTGGAATATTATACTTGTTTGGCGGTTCAATAAGATTGGCAGATAGTGTAATATATGGTGAACGAGCAGTATTATCAGCTTTTTCAATCCTCATTGGAATCCTGATAATTGCAGGTTTATTCGGGCTCCGCTTGTTAACTGGAACTTTTCTCAAAAAAATACATTCCGAACTAGAAAAAGTGGAAGAACCGCATTCCATCAAAAAATCATCAAAAGAAAAGAAAAAATCATTCAATGAAAAAGAAAAACAAAAAAATAATATAGAAGAGAAGGATAAAAAGTAATTTAAAGGAGGATGAACATGTTCAAAGCAGTTTTAAGTGATTCTAATATTTTGAAAACCAGTTTTGATGCTATCTCATCCATTGTTGATGAAGTGCAGATGCAAGCGGACGAAGAAGGGCTCAGACTTGATGCATTAGACCGCAGTCACATCACATTTGTGCATTTGGAGTTAAAAAAAGGTTTATTTGATGAATATCAGTGTGATGAACCAATGAAGATCAACGTGGATACTGAGGAGTTGATGAAGGTATTAAAAAGAGCTAAAGCAGAGGATATGGTGGAACTCACTGTTGATGAGGGCAACCTTATAGTAACACTGGAAGGTGAAGCTCACAGAACATTCAAAATAAGGCTTATAGATATAGAATATGAAGCTCCCAGCCCACCACAACTTGAATATCCAACTGAATTCGAAGTTCCTTTTAATTTACTGAAAGATTCTATTCAAGACATAGGTATAGTTTCTGATAAAATAGCTCTTCAAGTAAATGAAGACAAATTTGCCGCCTCAGCCGAGGGAGAGTTTGGGGATGCTCAAATCGAGTACTTGCATGGGGAAAAAATAAATGAATCGGCAAAATCAATTTTTTCCCTTGAAAAAGTAAAAGAAATGTTAAAAGCAGATAAATTCTCTGAATCTGCAGTCATACGGCTGGGGAACGATATGCCTCTGAATCTTGCACTGCAAATGGCTTCTGATGAAGGTGAACTAAGTTTTCTCTTAGCTCCTAGAATTGAAAGTGAGGAATAGGGTTGGATGAGTTTTTCCAGAATTTGAGGGCGATTCAAAAGAAGGAAAGGAGTTCAGGTAGTTTATCTCCTGTGGGTGATGATTTTTACCAGGATATTTCATATTATTTCAATAAATTAATGAAAAAAATAGATAATAATCCCTTTTCATTTGAATCATACCTCCTTCGTGATGCTCAAAGAATTGTAGCTGAAATATGTGAGAGAAGAGAACACAAAATTGCAAATAGCGTTGTAATGAATGTACAACGATCTTATAAGATTTTTAAAGACTCTACAGGCGATGGAAAACCCCAAATCCCATCAAATTTAACTCCTGAAGAACAAGAACTATACAGGGAACTTTATAAGTTACTAGCAAATTATAGGCAAGATATGAGATCTCCATTGAGATCATACAGTGATAAAAAAGAGCAAGAGTTATCTTCAAAACTACCTTCTTCGAAAATGGATTCAAAAACCATGAAGGAGGATTATGATGAGTTCATTGATGACCACAATAACCATAGTGTAAATTCTTCAACGGATGTTAAGACTTCAACCGATCTTAAGATCCCTATTACTCCAAAAACAGAAGTACCTCCTGGTGTGAATGAAATTCCTCCTGAAATCCAAGATGAAATTTACAGGGAGTTTGGAAAGGAACCTTCTCGACAAGTTTCCAAGAAACCATCTGCTCACTTGCCAGAAACTAAATCAAAAGATGATAAAAACGCTTCTAATTCTGTTGATAATATTAGAAAAAAATTAAAAATCAATAAAGTTCAATCTTCAGACAAAAATCTTATCAAATCAAACGATTCAAGAGTTAATAAGCCATCAACAGAAGTTTTAATGATTCTGGATGACTTGCCCTCTATTATGGGGATTGATCATAATGTTTATGGTCCGTTCTCCCCTGGTGATATTATAACCATGCCTGTTCAAAATGCCCGCATACTAATTAAAAATCATAAGGGAAAGTCCATACAAAGGTATAAATAAACAGTGAAATATAAATAGCGAAATATAGAGTGAGGCTTTTTATAATAGTCCGAGGACCATTAATCAATTTTACAGGTCAGATGACTTATTTTTACAGCCAAAAAGGTGATTATATGAAGATTCCTAAAGAAAGGAAAACTTATTGTCCAAATTGTAAGAAACACACAATTCACACAGTTTTAGAATCAAAAAGAAGAAAAGCCAGCGAACTAAAGTGGGGTCAACGTCAGTTTCGAAGGGTGACTAGCGGGTACCGTGGGTATCCTCGTCCTTTACCTTCAGGAAACAAACCAACTAAAAAACTGGACTTAAGATACAAATGCAAAGAATGCAATAAATCTCACATCAAACGCTCCACATTCCGAGCTGGAAAAGTAGAATTCATCCAGCAGTAGGTGTATAAAATGTCAAAAAGAAAAAGTAACTTTTTAAAAGTTAAATGTGGAGATTGTGGAAACCAGCAAGTTGTTTTCGATCACGCAGCCTCCAAAGTGGAGTGCATAATCTGTGGTAAATCTCTGGTAAAATCTAAGGGTGGAAAATCAGAAATTGTTGCCCAAATAGTAGAAGTGTTGGATTAAGGTGTTGTAATGGTAAGAATGAAGCATAGATGGCCGCAAGAGGGCGATTTAGTCGTGGCCACAGTGCATAAAGTTCTCAATTATGGTGCATTCGCCAAACTTGAAGAATATCCTGGAGAAGAAGCGTTCATACACATTTCTGAAGTGTCTGCAGGATGGGTTAAGAACATTAGAGATTATGTAAGGGAAAATCAGAAAATAGTGGCTCGAGTACTGCGAGTTAACCCTAAAAAAGGGCATGTTGATGTTTCCATGAAAAGGATCCGGGAAGATCAAAGAACCCGGAAGATACAGCAATGGAAAATAGAACAAAAAGCAGAAAAACTTCTCGAATTCGCTGCAAAAAGTATAAATAAAGATTTAAATGCGGCCTATGAAGAAGTAGGCTATGAAATGATAGATGAATTTGGAGACCTTTATGGTGCATTCGAAATATCTGCTGAAGAAGGTAAAGATTCTCTTATAGAAAGAGGTATGGATGAAAAATGGGCTGCAGCCATAACTGATGTTGCCAAGAAAAACATATCTCCTCCAGAAGTACAAATCACTGGATATGTGGATATAACTTCTTACGCTCCTGATGGCGTACAGATCATCCGCAATGCTCTAAATTCCATCAACAAAGATGATGTATCAGTTCAATGTGTAGGCGCGCCACGATACAGGTTACTTGTCAAATCATCAGATTACATCACTGCAGAAACTATTCTTAAGGACGCCGCGGATAAAGCTATAGAAATTGTTTTAGAAGCTGGTGGTGAGGGTGAGTTTCACAGGGAATTAGAATGAAAATGAAAATGAGGCGGTGCCGCTCCTGTAAAGAATATACACTAAAGGATCATTGTCCTAGCTGTGGGGGTGATTTAGAAGTGGTATACCCTCCACGCTATTCTCCAGAAGATAGATATGGCAAATACAGGAGAATTCTTAAGGAACAACTCAAAGGCATTTAACTAAATAAATTCAAACAATAAATGTTGCTATTATACGCCAATTGTTTTCTAATCCCATCAATCTTTTATAAACATATTATTAGAGGATAGAAATGCTTTTTCAGAGCATTGTTATCTCCCAGGAGAGTTTAAATGAAAGAAACATTCATAAAAATGATTAAGGAAGTGGATCTTGATGATCCTATATTTATTGAAGCCCTACCTGGCCTAGGTCACGTGGGTAAACTTGTTGCAGAGCATATTATACATGAATTAGGTGCAGAAAAATTTGCTGAACTATATTCGCCATCATTCCCTCCACAAGTTTTTGTTGATGAAGAGGGTATTGTTGAGCCAATGAAAAACGAGTTTTACTATCTTAAAAACCAGGGAGAAGATGGACGTGACTTTATTTTTCTGGGAGGAAATACTCAAGGTCTCAGTCCAGAGGGACAATATGAAATATGCGGATATATACTTGATTTCGTGGAAAACTATGGTGTCAAAGAAATGTACACCCTTGGCGGGTTGGGAACTGGTCAACCTATAGAAAAACCAAAGGTTTATGGAGTTGCCACCAATAAAGAACTGGCAGAAATGCTTCAAGAACATGAAATAACTTTAAGGTCAGCTGATGGGGGAATAATCGGTGCATCAGGCCTTATTCTTGGTTTAGGGATTTCTAGGGGCATGAATGGTGTTTGTCTAATGGGTGAAACTCCTGGTTACTTCATTGACGCTGATGCATCAAAGGCAGTGCTTAAAGCATTACTGAAAATGATTAAACTAGATGTTGATGTGGCCAAGCTGGAAGAACGTGCTGAAGAAACCAGAAAAATGATCAGTAAGGCTCAACAGATGGAACGAGAAATGGTCGAGCGGATGAACATAGTTCCTGGTGAAGAAGACCTAAGATACATTGGTTAATTCACTAGCATGTTACATTTTTTCAATCGAGTTCATTCAATTTTTTCTTTTTTCAATTTATTTTAAAATATTATATTTGAATAAATGGTGAAAACTTGATTATAAGGGCTGATTTACATATTCATGGCCGTTTTTCAATGGCCACCTCGAAAAATATGACTCCTGAGTTATTATCTTCTCAGGGACGCCTTAAAGGACTTAATTTAGTTGCTACTGGAGATGCGTTCCATCTCGGATGGCTTAATATGATTGAAAAAGCCACAGAAGAGATAAATCAAGGGGTTTTTCGGATCCGAGAAACAAATAAGGCCCAAAATGAATTTCTTCAGGAGGAAATATCAGAAGGGATCATTAAAAATCCTGAAACATATCTTATTCTAACAGCTGAAGTGGAAGACTATAATCGGGTTCACCACTTGATTATTCTCCCTTCTTTTGAAACAGCCTACAATATGCGCAAAAAACTTAAGGGAAACCTTGATTCTGATGGTAGGCCAAGAATTCGCATGAGTGGTGCTGAAATACAGGAATTAGCTTGGGCAAGTGGATGCATAATGGGGCCGGCTCACGCATTCACGCCTTGGACTAGCATATATAAAGAATTTGATAGTTTAATGGACTGTTATGGCGAAATCCCTGATTTTGTAGAGCTTGGACTCTCAGCGGATGCTGGCATGGCAGATCGTATTGAAGAATTACAGGAAACACCATTCCTTACCAACTCTGACGCACACTCCCCCTGGCCCCATAGATTGGGTCGTGAGTTTAATGAAATTAACGTTAAAAATATAAGCTTCCCTGCACTGGCTCGTGCAATTCATGACCGGAAGATCACAGCAAATTATGGGTTTGACCCTAGATTGGGCAAATATTATCACACCGCCTGCACCAAATGCTATCGACAGTTCCATCCAGAAGAAGCAATACGGATGAAAATGAAATGTCCCTGTGGTGGTACCATTAAAAAAGGAGTTGACTACCGAGTTGAAGAACTGGCTACTTGGAATGAACCCCAACACCCCAATCATAGGCCACCATACATCCATATAATACCTCTGGCCGAAATAATAAGTCTTACCTATAGTAAAGGTGTCACCACTAAATTTGTTCAGAGGAAATGGCAGGAATTAATTTTGAAATTTGGTGATGAGATTTCTGTGTTGATTGATGCCCCACTGGAAAATTTAGCAGAAATTGACTCAGAACTTGCCATTAGAATACGAGCTTTTCGTGAAAAAACCCTGCAGATCAAGGCAGGTGGTGGCGGAAAATATGGGGAAATGATATTTAATACGAATGAAGAAGTTGTTGATGAAGCGCAATATAAAACTGAAAATTCTACATTAGATTCATTTATGAAATGATAAATATTTTTTTAGAAATAATTATCACGCGAAAGGTTTTTATAATTATATTCATTAATTAAATTATGAAATAAACAGGATTTTTAGTATCATCTTTCCGAATTAGAAATTGAGGTGTTCAATATATGAGTATTATGATGGAATATTCATGGTGGATTTTAGCAGTCATAATTGGTGGATTTGTACTGGTAAATACAATACTGCAAGTTATAAACAGAAATCCTGCAGAATAAATATTTTTATTTTAAAATCAAAATTTCATTTTTTTTTCATTATTGTAAACTTAATATTCTAAACAAGTTTTTCTTTATGGACTTATCAGATTAAAAACCAGCCTTCTTCCTGAAAATTAATTTCATTAATCACAAAATTTGGGTAATCACCTAAAACTCCATTTGTTGGGAAATAATCCTAAGAAGTTATGTTTATTGGAAAAAGGATTGGAACTGGTGAGATGCGTTCTCGTGGAAATGCATGGTCAAAAAATTTTTTGGAAATGTGAGAAATATCATCATTATATAAAAAAAAGAATGATTTAGCGGACCCGCCGGGATTTGAACCCGGGACCCTCAGATTAGGAGTCTGATGCCCTATCCAGGCTAGGCTACGGGCCCACTATGATTTATTTTCTATTATTATTTACCCTAATATTCAAAACATTTACTATTTTCTAATAAAAAAAGAGTACAGTAACGGACCCGCCGGGATTTGAACCCGGGACCTTCGGATTAGAAGTCCGACGCCCTATCCAACTAGGCTACGGGCCCGTATGAATTTAACTATATGCTGGAGATTCTCCTTCGCTTTGAACAGTATTTGCAAGCTCTTTAAGTCGTGATTCGATTTCTTCTGCCTCTTTTAAGAGTGGTTCGGGATTTACTTCTATGTCCAGCATCCTATTTAAAATATCTACTACACTGGCAGCAGCACGAGGATCAGGGTACTGGTTTAGAACTTCCGCAAATAAACATGTGCCTAAAATGTTACGGCTCATGCTCCTAGTTAACAGAGTTCCTGAAATTCCATTAATATTTCCAAAGGGCAGTATGGGAATATCAAGGTTCCCCAATCTTTTAAGACCTTCTGTTGAGTTAGCTGCACCTGCAACTCCGTTAGTTTTTTGACGGACTGCAATGCTATTAAGTGTCACGATTTCCTTACTATTATTTCGCTCCATCCAGTCCACAATTGTGTTTGTCATGTCATAAGTTAAGTTTGGTGGAACAACAAAGTCAGATAGGAATAGAACTATGTTATCGCTGGCATAAATCCTGAATGGATGTATTGCAACTCCTTTGTAAAGAACAGCGAGTGGGGGGAAGTATTTGGATTCTATGTGTCCAATTTCCTTCATTTTAAGCTCTTCTACCAGGAGCCATCCCACTATATTGCCAATTAGTCCTAGTTCTGGAGATCCTTCGATTACTGACGCGTTTTCAACATCTTCTGATATTATTTTACAACATTCTACTTCTGTTTCCACCATATTGACCATTAGGGTGCACCCCCCGCCCCTCCTAAATTGTTACCAGTCTGAGAGTCAATATAAATTTCACCAACCCGATTCCCATTCATCATAATTGGCACCACATAAATCTTTTTACCATTGGAATTAATAAGGGTTGGAGTTCCTGCAGTTGCTCCTTTCTGCACGATTGATTGTTGAGCAATTGCTTTAGCTTCTGAAGATGATATTTTCACATTATCACTTCCGGTTCCACTTGACTGTTGACTTGAAGATTTTGATGGGCTGAATGCAGAACTTTGGTGGCTTCCAGAATCAGTCCCATCAGAAGAACTGGATTTTTTGTCTGAATCGGGATTATGTGATGTTACTGGTTGCCATAGTCCAGGTGTGTTTGATATCTGGTAACTTGCAGCCGCCCCTCCTATTAATAGCACTATGACCACTGATATCAAAATTTTTGAGTCTATCACTCAGATCACCTCTTCACCAATTTATTCTTCTATTAAGATTATCTTTTATTTTAGTTATATGTCTTAGAAGTTATATTTAACTAATTGATTTAAGTTAATTAATATTATTTAGAGTTTTCGGGATTTAAATTAGATTAGTAGTATTTTAATTTTATATATCATTGAAGTTTAATCTTATTTACTCCAATAAAAAGAATCACGATTAATTTTTTGTAAGTTTAGTTGGAGTTCATAAGTTAGTTTATACTGCTATTTAAATTTTTCATTTTAGTTTTTAAAGAAAAGCTTATAATATTATTTAAAAGTTAGAAATAATGATGTTCTTATATAAAACTAAGAGGTGATACATTTGAGCGAACGAGTAGTTATCTCGCCTACCTCACGACAGGAAGGACACGCAGAGTTGGTTATGGAAGTCGATGATGAAGGAATAGTAACCAAGGGACGATACTTCAGTATTACTCCCGTTAGAGGTTTAGAAAAGATGTTAACAGGTAAAGCCCCAGAATCCGCACCTGTATATTCGCAGAGGATCTGTGGTGTGTGCCCTATACCCCACACCTTGGCTTCAGTAGAAGCTATGGATGATTCATTAGGTATAGAAATACCCAAAGCAGCAAGACAATTAAGGGAAATCACATTAGCTGCCCATGACATCAACAGTCACGCAATACACCAATTTCTAATAGCTCCTGATGTCGTGCCAGATGACCTTATGGTCACAGCAATAAATTCAGTATCTGAAATCAGGAAAACTGTCCAAATGGTAGTGGACATGGTTGCTGGAGAAGGAATTCACCCATCCGATGTTCGGATCGGTGGAATGGCCCGTAACATAAGTGAAGTTGCAAGAAAAAGACTATATGCAAGATGTAAACAACTCAAACCAAAATTAGACGCCCACGTCGAATTAATTATTGGTTTAGTCGCAGACAAAGGATTCCCAGAAGGTTTAGGTGTAACAAACGCACCAACACTGGCCACTGATGTACTATATGGTGACCGGGAAAACTTCGATCTTGACAGATTCACAGAAATCATGCCAGAAAGCTGGTATGACGACCCAGAAATAGCCAAAAGAGCCTGTTCAACAATTCCATTATATGATGGAAGAAATGTTGAAGTAGGTCCAAGGGCCAGGTTAGCCACTTATGGTGATTTCAAAGAAAGAGGTGTTGTTGCTCAGCACGTAGCCAGAGCATTAGAGCAGAAGATGGCATTATCAAAAATAATAGATTTACTGGCTGAATTAGACACTTCTGCACCTGTAATGGCTGATTACGATGTTAGAGGTACTAACAAGCTGGGGGTAGGTGCTATTGAAGGACCACGTGGAATGGACGTTCACATGGCACAAGTTGCTAATGGTAAAACCCAGTTCTACAGTTGTCTGGTACCAACCACTTGGAACATACCTACTATGGGTATTGCAACCGAAGGATTCCACCACGAATTCGGACCTCACGTCATCCGAGCCTACGATCCATGTCTTTCCTGCGCGACTCACATGATCGTAATTGACGACGAAGACAGGAGCATTCTCAAAGACGAGATGGTCAGGATTTAGGGAAAAGCATGCCATACACTGCAGAGATAATCGTGGTCGGATGCGGAAACATCTTATTTGCAGATGACGGATTCGGACCAGAAGTGATAAAGGCACTTGGAGAATACTCTAAGGAAAAACCCCTACCAGAGAATGTTATGATCATAGATGCAGGTACTGGTGGTCCCCACTTTGTTTTCAGTCTTCCTCATGAAGAATGGAAAAAAATGATTGTGGTGGACGTTGTACAATTTAATGCAGAACCAGGAACCCTTCGCAAATTCAGTGTGGACGAAATACCAAAAGGTTCATATGAAAATGTGCATTCATGGCCAGTTACTGAGCCATTACATGACTTGGCAAAAACTTGTGAAGTTATGGTAATTGGATGCCAGCCGGAACATATCTCTGCCCCCGATGTTGAAATGGGGTTAACTAAAAGTGTGGAAGATGCTATTCCCCAGGCCATTAAGATGATATTAAAGGAAATAGGGGTTAGTTAATGTCAATATTAGCCCGCATAAAATCGTTTTTAGGAATGGAGGCAAAACCAGACGATAAAGCTTCTAAAGAGGAGGTTGAAAAAGTGGCTGAAGAAAAAGCTAAACCAAAAATAGGATACGTTCACTTGAGTGGATGTACCGGAGATGTAATCTCGTTAACTGAAAACTACGACATATTAGCACCTTTACTAACTGAAATGGTGGATGTAGTTTACGGACAAACCCTGGTAGACCTATGGGAAATGCCAGAAATGGACATAGCCTTGGTCGAGGGATCATGTTGTTTACAAGATGAACACAGTGTGAAAGAACTAATGGAAGTAAGGGAAAAAGCAAACTTAGTAGTGGCCTTCGGGTCCTGCGCAGCAACAGGTTGTTTCACCCGTTACTCCCGAGGAGGACAACAAGCACAACCAAACCACGAATCATTCGTGCCAATTGCTGACCTTGTTAAAGTGGATTTAGCCATACCTGGCTGCCCACCATCACCAGAAATAATTGCCAAAGTTGTAGTAGCTGCTATAAATGGTGACATGGACTACTTAGCACCTATGATGGATCTGGCAGGATACACTGAAGCATGTGGATGTGACTTGCAGACTAAAGTGGTCAACCAAGCCTTATGTGTAGGGTGTGGAACATGTGCCATGGCTTGCCAGACCAGAGCCCTAAGCATGACCAACGGACGACCTGAACTTAACGAAAACCGCTGTATTAAATGTGGAATCTGTTATGTGCAGTGCCCACGAAGTTGGTGGCCTGCTGACAGGATCCAACAGGACTTAGGGTTATAGGAGGTGAAAAAATGGTATTAGGAACCTACAAAGAAGTTGTTGCAGCAAGATCAACTGACAAACAGATCCAAAAAATAGCCCAAGACGGAGGTATAGTATCCGGATTATTCTGCTATGCTCTGGATGAAGGATTAATCGATGGAGCAGTGGTAGCAGGACCAACTGATGTCATGTGGAAACCAGAACCAATGGTAGCATTAACCTCAGATGAGATACTGGCTGCTGCTGGAACCAAATACACATTCTCTCCTAACGTATGGATGCTCAAAGAAGCAGTCCGACAGTACGGTCTGGAGAAAGTTGGAACCGTAGCTATACCTTGTCAGAGTATGGGAATCCGAAAAATGCAGTCTTATCCATTTGGTGTGAGATTCCTAGCAGATAAAATAGCCTTAACCTTAGGTATTTTCTGTATGGAAAACTTCCCATATGAATCATTAAGGACTTTCATTTCGGAGAAAGCAGGTGTTGACTTTGACTTAGTGGAAAAAATGGACATAGGTAAAGGTAAATTCTGGATAGAAACTGCCGATCAGACTCTGACCATACCACTGAAAGAAACTCATGGTTACGAACAAAACGCATGTAAAGTCTGCTTGGACTATGTATGCGAATTAACTGACGTGTCAACTGGTTCAGTAGGAACACCTGACGGCTGGTCCACGGTATTTGTCAGAACTGATGCTGGTGAAACAGTATTCAAGCAAGCAGTTGAAGCTGGACTCATTGAAACCAAATCAATGGATGATGTGAAACCAGGTTTAGGTCTTCTAGAAAAACTGGCAACTGACAAGAAAACCAAAGCCATGAAAGTCATCGATGAAAGGAAAGCCATGGGCTTACCTGTGCCATATAAAGGCAGCGGCGAAAAAGAAGACCCACTAGCTAACGTCTAAGGGATTTACATCCCATTTTTTCTCTTTTTTATTTTTAGATCTTTCTTTTGTATTTATAAATTCTATAAATGCTTATTATTCTGATACATCTCAAATTTCTACCTCTCTTAAACGTTATAACTTATAATATTGAATTCGTAATCTTTTCGTGTTTTTTAATTTTATTCTCCAAACAAGATTTGATATTTCTTGAAATAGGTTTGTAATGATTTAATGGGAAAGTATTATAGTAATAATGTTACATATATGGTTTGTAGAATGGGGATGTGATAAAATGGACATAATTTTAATTTCTGGGGCAATGTTTTTGGCATATGCGGGGATGATTATTCTTTACTACCGTTTAAGATCACAAGAAAAAGGAAAAAAGATATCAAAATTAATGTTGGAGGGTGTCATGAATCTTAGGCGTGGTGGTTATGATAAAGCTGCAACTTATTTTAAAATAGCATACGAATATTCTGAGGAGATAAATGACCAAAAACACATGGCGGAAGCTCTCTACAACATGGGATTAGTTTGCAAGGAACAAAACGATACTGAAAATGCTGTTTACTTCTTTCAAGAGGCTTCAAAAATATATGAGGGTATTGAAGATTATACTGGGAGAGACAAAGCGCATAACACTGTAATTTCACTTAAACAATAAATATGGGCTTTTATAATTTATGCAGAAGTGAAATAGTTTGCTATTATTCAGTTGTAATTATGCAACCATCTGACTCTACAATTACGGTGTGTTCAGCTTGGGCTACCCTGGCACCACTTTTCTCACGAAGCACATGGTAGGGGTAGATTGCCCTGGAAGAAATAAGTTGTCTCATAGCCAAATTAACTTTTCGGATTTTTGAATCTTCTTCCAACCATCTTTGAGCGAAAGGAAGATTTTTATAATCTTTTTTTATAATGTTAAGTAATTTCCGTGATTCAACTAAGCGTAAAGGCCGGTCACGAAGAAACTTATAAATGAATGTTTCTTTCATGTCTCCAACCATGCCAACACCGTCTGTAACAAATGGTTCGATGGCTAAAACATCCCCTTCTTCTATTATTTGTTTATTTTCATCATTAACATTTGGTACAGATAAGCCAGAGTGCAGATTCCACTGATCTAGGCTGTGACCAGTAAGATTAGCCACAGGTAAAAAACCTTGGGATTTTACATATTCTTCAACCGCTTTTCCAATTTCACCCAGAACTGCACCATCTCGGACGTGGCTAATTGCCAGATTAAGAGCTTCATTTGCAGTTTCTATCAGTTCCAACTCCTTTTCTCTAGTATAAATCCTTTCCCCAGACTGGTATGGACCTTCACCAGAGCCCACAATCACCGTGGTTGCCGAATCAGCTATGAAACCATTAATATGGGCGCCTAAATCAATTTTAACCATATCTCCATCTTTAATAATCGTTGTATCTCCTGGTGGGGAGGTATAATGGGCGGTAACCTCATTAATTGATATATTACATGGAAAAGCAGGTAACCCTCCTCTTTTTACAATTTCTGATTCAATGAGATTTATTAAACTTAAAACCTTCATCCCTTCATGCACTTCTTTAACTGCAAGTTCTCTGACTTCTTTTACAATTTTACCTGCTTTTTGGTACATATCTATCATGTAATCACACTATTATTACAGTAATATATTAATCTCTATTATTTGGGGGTTATCAACAATTATTCTGGACTAAATCACTCATCCACCTATTATGAATAGTTTGTATTCTTCCAAAATACTATAAAACATAGATAATAAGCTTTATCATAAAGCATTAATTATATAAATGTACATATTTATATGTAACTTTCATCTGTTAGTCGATAAGTATAGGGTACTTATAATTGATTTCTATAATTTGTTGGCAAGCAGATGATTCAAGTGACTTTAAGTAGATAAGGTTTAATCACCGATTTACCTTTAAAAGCTTTAAAGAAATTGTTCGAGTGTACACAAATTAGCATATTGAAACGCATAAATAAGGGGGAATATCATGGCAGATGCTATAAGCATTCCACAGAACATTTTTTTACTTATTATTGCGGTAATAGCATTAGTTGCAATAATAGTAATTGTTATGCAATGGAGAAAAGTTAGAGAAGCCCAGAGTAATGTAATATTCCTTGAAAAACAAGCTGAACTTAAGAAAATAGAACTTGTTGAAAGGGATTTAGAATCTAAACGTCTAATGGAAAATGTAATACCACTCCCAAAGGACCAGCAAGAGAGACTTTCTCAGATCAGGGGAGAAACATCAAAAATGATGCAAAAAGTTGGATTTCTCCATAGTGAAATTAACGAGAGAGTAACCCGCCTAGAAACTAGAGCTGAATACGAAAAACTTCAAAAACTTTTAGATGAAATTGATAAAAAGGAAAAACAGATTGAAAAGAAGGGGAAAGTATAAAAGGGGGAAATGATCAATGACTCCATTAGAAGTATTTGCAATTCTTGTTTTGGTAAGTGCTATAGTTATACTTTTATATTATTATTTACAGGATAATCGGAAACTTAATTTGGGCCAAGTGAAAAGTGATGCAGTTAATTTAGGTGAAAGAGTATATGGTGAGGCTAATAATTTAGGTGATAAAGTTCAAGGCGGTGCCAGTAACTTGGGTGAAAAAGTTTCTGGAGAAAGATCTATGTCAGGAATGGGTGAAAGATTAAATGTTTCAGGAGTAAGTGAGAAGGTTTCAGGAATGGGTGAAAAACTTAAAGGCAGGGTTAACGTACCCATCAGCACTGATAACTTATCTCATCGCATCGATATTTTCCTCAATGAACAGAGTGATCAGTTAATTGCAGACTGGGATTTGGCCACTAAAAAAGACTTGACTGTATTAGAAAAACGTTTTAAAGTAGTTTCAATGGACATAGAGACTTTGGAAAAACGTTTCAACGAATACAGTAGCACAACAAACAAAAAACTGAAAAACATTGAAGAACGATTGGAAAAACTGGAAAACCCTGAAGAATAATCCAATCATAAAATAAGAGTATTATATGGGGAATTATTAGTTCATTTTTTGCATTATATTTCTTAATTTTTATCTACATTACCTTAGTAAAGTGAGATAAAACATTTTGAAGATGATAAAATTACGTTAACTTGTAATAGAATCAATTAAATCGAATATGAGGGAATTACCAAAAAAAGATTGATGGAAACCTTTATATACCTAAAAATTCAACAGTGATAGTACAGCGGGGTGGGGTAGTCTGGTGATCCCGCGGGGCTCATAACCCCGAGAGCCCTAGTTCAAATCTAGGCCCCGCTACTCATTTTTTAATGGCCAGCCGAAGGGCAGCTAACGGTTTCTGCGGATATTTTGTCTGTAGTTTAAACTGAGGAAACTCCACCCATCATACAGAACCGTGATGTCATAAGACATCTGCTGAGAAGCAGGACTCTGGAGCAGAAACGACACGTCTTTTGGTGGATGAACATGATGATCCGTCTGATTGACACCAAAAGGATCGGTGAAACGGCTAATCTACGGGATGCAAGGGTAAACACTGCCAGTGAAAACTGTATGAGGCAGAGGTAACCCGCATAGATGAATGCTGCCAAGAACAGAAGGTGGGTTACTCTCGGCAGGCCATTTTTCAATAGTATTATTAAAACAAGAAATCTTTCTTTCTATCCTTAAATAAAAAAATATGGAAAAAAAATTGTTTTTAAATTAATCTTTCTGGAAAAACATAATGATTCCAGTTAAAAGTAACCATAAACCGATAAGTTCGCCTAACCAGAATGGATCTTGTAGTATATGTCCAAATAGAAGGTAAATTAATCCTATAATTATGGCTACAACTCCGTTCCAACGACTACCACCAGTTTTAGTAAACGTGGCCACTATCCCCACGATGATCAGGAACAAACCTGCCATAGTAACTAATAATCCTGCGACAAAACTGAATAGATCAGAGTTTAGTATGAATCCAAGACCCAAAACCAAGGCCATGATCCCTAAAACAATTTCAAGAAGTCCTAAGCCACGGTTAATTTCCCTATCCGGAAAACCTGCAAGTATAAATCCTATACCTAAAAATACTACTCCTAGTCCTGTTAGAATACTAAGTGGAATTAATCCCAAGAGTGGAACGGCCAATACGATTATACCTAGAATTATCAGCACAATAGCCATGGTATTTTTCTGCATATTAATTCCTCCCTTATAAAAACTTTTATTAAATTATATTTTCTTTTTAATTTATATTAAATTTTTTTATCATCTCCTATTTCTATATGAACTTGAAATATCTGGAATTATTTTTTGAATTTTAAATAAAATCTAAGATTTTTCATAAGTAAAATGTGGTCATCAATTTTTCACTCGAATATCATCAGAAAAAAGGTTTAAAAAGTCAAATTAGATGAAATTCATTAATCATTTTTTAAAATCGTCATAAACTCGTAAAGACTTGGATAAAGCAGTGCTTTCGGTTATGGATGCTCCAATAATTATAGCAAGGAGGAGTTCTTCATTAGAGGCTCCGAGCTCTTTGGCCACTTCCAAATGGGTAGCAAGACAGTGAGGCGATCCCATGGCAGCAGCTGCCCCAATAGACACGAATTCTTTTGTAAGTGGCGGTAAACTATCATCTGCCATCATAAATTCAGCTTTATCGAAGAATACCTTTAAAGCAACTGGATTTTCAGATAAAACTTGGAATATTTTGGGCACGAAACCAAAATAATCTTTAACCTTTTCCAATATGAGTGTTACATTTATATCCTTATTTTCCTTAGCACACATTTTTTCCCAACCACATCTAAAGCTAATTTACAATGCTGCAGAACAGTAAATAGGAGTTAACCTTGATAAAATAAATAGTTTTTCTTCTACAAGCTCAATTATTGGAAAGGAAAATAAAAAATATGTTTATATAATTTTTTTAGTGACTGATGACATCTTTCACTTTATCAAAAAATCCTTTCTCTTCGTTGTAAATCTCATCACCACTTATATTGGCAAATTCTTCCAGGAGTTCTTTTTGTTGTGGGCTGAGTTTTTTAGGAGTTACTACTTTTACTTTCACGTATAAATTTCCTTTTCCGTTCCAGCGTAGGTGGGGTAGTCCAAAACCTTTTATTCGGAATGATGTCCCAGTTTGAGTTCCTTCAGGTATTTTGAGCTCTACTGTCCCGTCAATAGTGGGGACTTCAACTTTATCACCTAATGTTGCCTGAACAAAACTAATTGGTTTTTCGTAGTGTAGATTTGCCCCTTCTCGCTTGAAATATTTGTGTGGTCTCACTCTAATAAGAACGTAAAGATCTCCTGGCGGCCCTCCTCGGTTACCAACATCACCTTCACCTGGAACGCGTAGGCGAGATCCATCTTCTACTCCTGGTGGTATTTTAACATTTATGGTGCTTTTTTGTTTGACAATACCTCTACCATGGCATTCATGGCAAGGACTATCAATTATTTTCCCTTCACCATGGCAAGTGTTACAGGGCCGGATAGTGGCAAACTGTCCTAATGGAGTGTTTTGAACGTGGCGAACTTGACCACTACCTCCACAAGTATCACAAGTTCGACTTTCTGTCCCTGGCTCGGCTTTTGAACCGTTACATCGTGGACAAGTTTTTTTATTGGGGACTTGGATATCCTTTTCCAGTCCATGGGCTGCTTCTTCCAAGGTGATTTTCATTTCATATAAAACATCATTTCCCTGCTGAGGTCCGTTTCGGCGGCTTCCTCCAAATCCAAAAAGATCAAATATGCTTTCAAAGCCAGTACCGCCTCCACCATGATTTCCTCCAAAGCCAAAGCCACGGAATATATCTTCAAAGTTAATATTGTTAAATATATCTTCCTGACTGAATCCGCCCATTCCAGCATGACCATACTGGTCATAAGTGTTTTTTTTCTCATCATCAGAGAGTACAGCATAGGCTTCGCTGATTTCTTTAAATTTTTCACCTGCTTCAGGGTCTTCGCTAACATCAGGATGATATTCCATTGCCAATTTACGATAGGCCTTTTTAATATCTTTTTTAGTAGCTCCCTTCTCCACTCCTAGGACTTCGTAGTAATCTCGCTTCTCTGCCATGAATAATCTTCCTTAAATACTCTGATTACTTTTCTTACGCATTGTTTAGTAATTGTAGATGAATGATGATGTACAAAACCAATTTACGACATATTATGAATTGATCATTATAATTATGAGTGTTATTAATTTGATTATTTCCTTTTTGTTAAAATAAATATAATAAAATTGTGGGTGGGTGGGAGGAAGTTTCCCACCCAATTTTCACACAAAATATTCTCTATTTTTTAACCTCATAGTCTGCATCGATGGTGTCATCATCCTCCGGGTCTTGACTTGTTTGACCTTGAGCATCTTGTTCTTGTTGTTGAGCTTGTTCTTGTTGGGCTTGTTGATATATTGCAGCTCCAACTTCTTGAACAGCTTTAGTCAATTCTTCAGTTTTATTTTTGATGGCTTCCAGATCATCTCCACCTATAACTTCTCGGAGTTCTTTGATGAGTCCTTCGATCTTTGTTTTCTGATCAGGTTCGACCTTCTCTGCCAGTTCATCCAGGGTTTTTTCAGCTGTATAAATCATTGAATCAGCATTATTTCGGATTTCAACTTCTTCTTGACGTTTTTTATCCTCTTCAGCGTGCTGTTCAGCTTCTTTGATTTTTTGGTCAATTTCATCCTCGGATAATTTGTTTGGGGCAGTGATGGTTATGGCTTGTTCTTTACCGGTACCCATGTCCTTTGCTGACACGTTAAGTATTCCGTTAGCATCAATATCAAAAGTAACCTCTATTTGTGGCATTCCACGGGGAGCGGGAGGGATTCCAACTAATTGGAACCTGCCCAGGGTGGTGTTTCCAGTGGCCACAGTTCTTTCACCTTGTAACACGTGGATATCAACTGAAGTCTGGTTATCAGCAGCAGTAGTGAATACTTGGCTCTTTTTAGTGGGTATAGTGGTGTTTCTTTCAATTAATTTGGTGAAAACCCCTCCTAATGTTTCAATACCTAGAGATAAGGGTGTTACATCAAGCAAAACCAAGTCTTTGATTTCTCCAGCTAGTACTCCTCCTTGAATTGCCGCTCCTACAGATACACATTCCATAGGATCGATTCCACGTTCAACTGGTTTTCCAATGTAGTTTTCCACAAATTTTTGTACAATGGGCATTCTGGTTGGACCTCCAACCAGAATAATTTTGTCCACATCGTTTTTGGTCATTTTTGCATCTTTTAATGCCTGTTCCATTGGTCCTGAGCATTTTTTGATGATGGAATCTACTAATTCTTCCAGTTTAGCCCTTGTTAAGGTATGGGTTAAATGTTTTGGTCCGTCTTGGGTAGCAGTGATGAAAGGTAGGTTTATTTCAGTGTTTAAAGTTGTAGAAAGTTCTATCTTTGCTTTTTCAGCAGCTTCTCTGAGTCTCTGAACAGCTTGATCATCATTCATTAGATCCACGCCAGTGTCTTTTTTGAACTCACCTGCTAAGTAGTTCATCACAGCGGCGTCCATGTCAGTTCCTCCGAGTTTAGTGTCCCCACTGGTGGATTTTACTTCGAAAACTCCTCCTCCGAACTCCATAATAGTTACATCAAGGGTTCCGCCACCAAAGTCGAATACCATTATTTCTAGTTCATCGTCACCTGATTTATCTATACCATAAGCCAGACTGGCGGCAGTGGGTTCATTTACTAACCTAACAACGTCTAATCCGGCTATGGTTCCAGCATCTTTAGTGGCTGTTCTCTGGTTGTCATCGAAGTAGGCTGGCACGGTTATAACTGCTTTTTTAACTTCTTCTCCTAAAAAGGCTTCCGCATCCTTTTTAATCTTTTGAAGGATAAAGGCCGATATTTCTTGAGGTGTGTATTGTTTTCCAGCTATGTCGACCTTATAATTAGTACCCATTTGTCTTTTAATCGCAGTAATAGTTTTTTCAGGGTTGGTTACTGCTTGTCTTCTGGCTGGTTCTCCAACTAAGCGCTGACCATCATCTGCGAAGGCCACATAACTGGGAAAAGATTTACCATATTGGGTAGCTCCTTCTGCACTGGGGATAATGGTTGGTTTACCTCCGATTAATACTGCAGCAGCAGAATTACTAGTTCCTAAGTCAATTCCTATTATTTTTTCTGTTTTAGCCATATAAAATCACCTTTTACTTGCATTATGCATTATTTTTCTTACAAACTTGAACTTTAGAATATTTTATAACCTTAGAATTTAATTTATAGCCTTTACAGAGTTCTTTGATTATTTCTCCGTTTTTAAAATCTTCATGATCCTCTGTTAGCAGTGCTTCGTGTTTGAATGGGTCAAATTTCTCGCCTTTGGTAGGAATTTCTTCAAGGCCTTCTTTTTCTAAGATTTTTTTGAGATTTTGATAGATAATCTCCACTCCTTCTTGGAGTTCATCAGATTCACCAGATTTTAATGCACGTTCTAAGTCTTCATAAGTATCTATAATTTTAATTATGAGTTCTTCATTGGCATATCTGATGTGATCCGTCAATTCTTTTTCAGTTCTTTTTTTATAGTTTTCAAAATCAGCTTGAAGCCTTAAAAATTGTTCTTCCTTATTTTTGATTTCTTGGTCTTTTTCGATGATTTTTTCTTCCTTCTCCTTAATTTCATCATTTTTTTCCTGGATTTCTGACTCTAATTTTTTCAAATCATCCTTTAATTTCTTAATTTCTTTTTTGTAACTCATTTATTCACCTTTAAGGGAGGGGTGGGAAGATTTGTAACTCTAGCATTATAGTAACTTAGGGTAATATAAACCTTCACAAAACTGGTTATAGTAACCAAAAGTTATATAAATTATTAGTAACTTAAGGTTATATAAACCTTTCTGAAAATAATGATTATAATAACAAATTGTTATAATAATTTTGCATTGCCTTAGTGTAATGTTTTTTCATGAATTAGATAACTTAAAGGCAAAGCAATCTAAATTTTTTTAGATAGGCAAATGTTACATACTATTAAAGATAAACAGGAATATAATAGTAATTAGTAATTATTTGAATTATAAAGTATATAAAAGTGGATAAAAATGGATTTAGAGTTACTGCTGGACGTCATGGGATGCAAAACTCGAAGGAACATATTGGACCTTTTACGTGAAGAGCCCCGTTTTGTCAGTCAGATATCCAGAGAATTAGAAATTGGTCAAAAAGCCATAATCGAACATTTACGTGCAATGGAAGAAGCAGGCCTTCTTAGTTCCAAATTTCAGAAAATTGAACGTGGAAGACCTAGAAAATACTATGATATTTCCAATGATGTAGAATTTCAGATCTTCATCAGTCAAGGCACAATAAGGGTCAAATCACCGGGTCATGAATTCCAAGAATTGCAAATGTTGGAAGAACAGTCTCGCATTGGGGATGATGTTTCATCAGAATTGGAAGAACTCATTCGAAATTACGATGAAGCCAAAAAACACGCAGAAATTCTTTTAAAACAGGTTAATGAACGGAAACGAGCTTTAAAAATTCGTTCTTTAAACTTACCAGTGATGTTTGCTGAGGAGGAACCCCCAAAATAAAGTATATTTTTATTCCTGTAATTTGTTCAATTGTTGTTTTGTTAACATTTGAAATACCATGATTTGATCATGAATTATTTCAATTTTTCATTGAATTTCAGGGCAGCAACCACTGCTTGACCCAGTGAAACAGAACCGTCCCCTGCACAACTATTTCTATGTTGAAGGAATCGAAAACCAGCATTTTCCACAACATTTTTTATAGTCATGCTAATGGCTTCATTGTAGAAAACCCCTCCAGAACCACCAATGTTATTTATACCTATTTTATCGGCGGCTAAAATTGCAAGTTCAGCTAAGCCTTCTGAAACAGCACGCTGAGCCGAACATGCTAAATCTTTAACATTTTCTCCTTCCAATTTTTTCTCTAAAACTGATAAAAGAATTTTAGAAGTATCCAAAACATCCATACCATCTTGTTGAGTTATTTCGACAGGTATATCGAAACGATCTTCACCATAGTAAGCTGCAGATTCCAGTTTCATGGCACATTCGCCTTCATAAGTTCTTTCTCCACAAATTTCTAGAGACGCAGCAAGAGCATCGAGCACTCGCCCAGTACTAGTGGTGCTTGTTAAGTTGAAATTCCTTTTTAGTTGATCGACCACTATTTCCACCTCTTTGATACCATGCGGGAAATAATTAAGATAATCACTCTTCATAAGTTCCAAGAGTTCATCTTCCTCATAATAATGGTAAAGCATAGCCATCATCATTCTAGCAGGGTAACGTGTGGTCAAATCTCCTCCAGGCATGTAATGTGGCATTAAACTTCCAATTCGTTCGTATTCTGTTCTGTTAGAATATAATATCTCCCCTCCCCAAGCATTTCCATCAGCACCATAACCTACACCATCGGCTGCTATACAAATAAGTTCTTCCACTCCCCAATCAAGAGATAGAGCAGCAGCATGAGCATGATGATGTTGAACCTTCCAAACAGGGCATTGAAACTTTTCACCAAATTCTTGCGCCAATTTCGTGGTAAAAAATTGAGGATGTAGGTCACAAGTCACAACATCAACATTGTCTGTCCTTGTGATGCCCATCATATATTCTATAGCTTTTTGTAGATAAAGGAAGGTTTCATATTTAGTGGTATCTCCGATATGCTGAGAAACATAGCATTTTCCTTCCTTGAGGAGAGAAAAAGTCACATCAATTTCAGGTCCAAGGGCCAGAACATTCAAATCGGTGTTGATCTTAGAAAAATCATAAGGTTCAGGCACGTAACCCCTCGAACGACGTATAAATGCCAAATCACCCCCACGAAACCTTACAACACTATCATCACATCGGTTGATAATCTTGCGGTTGTGCAAGAGGAAATAATCAGCAACACCTTCCAGTTTACTTAATATTTCCTTGTTCTTAGTTAACATAGGCTCACCAGGCATGTTAGCAGAGGTCATTATGTAAGCTGGTGAGTCCGTGTAAGTGAATAAAAGATGATGTAAGGCAGAGTACGGGAGCATAACTCCTAAATTATGAAGTTCTGGTGCAACTTGGGGGGATAAATAATAATCTTTATTTTTTTTCAGAATAACAATGGGTCTGTTATTTGATAGGAGGATATCCTCTTCATAATCTGTAACTTCAGCGAAACTTCGTATTGTTTTAATATTTGGAGACATACAAGCGAATGGTTGATTCATCCTACCCAGTTTATCACGCATATTGATGAGCGGAAGATCATCAAGGGTGTTTGCCACCAAATGTGTGCCACCAATACCCTTCATTGCCAATATATATCCTTCATCAAGAAGGTTTGCTGCTTCTTTGATTGGATTATCTGAATTTATCTTCTCTTCACCATAAAGGGAAACTTCAGGTCCGCAGATCGGGCAACAAGATGCTTCAGCATGGTAACGCCGGTCTTCAGGGTCTTCATATTCTTTTTTACAATCAGAACACAGGGGAAATACATCCATGGATGTACGTTCACGATCATAAGGAACTGAACTGATCACCGTAAAACGAGGGCCACAATCAGTACAAGCAATGAACGGATATTGAAAACGCCGATCTCCATTTTTCATAACTTCATCCAAGCAACTATTGCAAGTGGCAATATCTGGAGGTATTACAGAAGATCCAGAAAAGTTGGAAGAGCTTTCTAATATCTGAAAACTATTAAACCTTGACGAACTACCATCATCCAGCCAATCTATTTTTACAGAATCAACTTTGGATATAGGTGGTTTTTTAGTTTTAATTTCATTTGAAAAACTTTTAATATTATCTTCACTTCCCTCAACTATTATTTCAACCACATTACCTAAGTTCCGCACGTATCCGTTTAGTTTTCTAGCATTAGCTAACCTGTAAACATTAGGTCGGAATCCAACTCCCTGTACTATTCCTTGGACAAGTATACGTGCTTTTTTCAATTTCATACCTCTAATTTTGTCATTTTTTAATTATGAAACATAGTTTTTCTAGGATATTAATTATTATGTAGGGATGAAAAATATGAATTTACAATTGAGATCATAGAATTGTTTTTAATACTCCCGCTTAATATATAAGATTGATAGGTAGAGATAGTATGAAGAAAATACTCCAAGAACTGATTAATGGCAAAATATCGGTAGAAACAGCTGAAAAAATGCTTAAAACCATGCAGATTGCTGAATTGGAGGATTTTGCTAAATTAGACGCTGCACGCGATCTTCGCACTGGATTCCCAGAAGCTATTTTTGCCGAAGGTAAGGATGATCAGGAACTGGTGAAGATCATCAAAGACTGTGCAAATAGGGGAAGAGTTCTGGTAACTCGATTGGGAGAGGATCGGTACTTAAAAATCAAAGAAGAAATAAATAATCTTTTAAAAAAAGGTTTTCAAGTTGAATACAATAATAAAGCACGAATTTTGCTCATTAAAGATGGCGAAATAGAAAAGCGGGGAAAGATAGGGATCATCACCGCCGGCACATCTGACGTTCCCGTGGCAGAAGAGGCACGTATAGTGGCAGAAGAGGCAGGTTGTGATGTTTTAGTATCTTATGATGTGGGAGTGGCGGGGATTCATCGTTTATTCTCACAAATCAGGCGAATGATTGAAAAAGATGTAAAAGCCATTATTGTCGTGGCGGGAATGGAAGGAGCATTACCATCAGTGGTTGCTGGGCTGGTGGATGTTCCAGTTATAGGTGTTCCTACATCTGTGGGATATGGGGTGGGAACAGGCGGTTTTGCGGCCCTTAATGCCATGTTGCAATCTTGTGCACCTGGAATTGCAGTGGTAAATATTGACAATGGTTTTGGAGCAGCTGTTTTCGCTGCCACAATTGTTAAACAACTTTAAAAACCAATTTTATTGATTATTTTAGCATTCATCTGATGAAAAAAGTATTTATGACCAAGATAAAAATTAACAATAAGGCATACCATTTTTCGTTTTGAAGGTTTAATCTATTGGTATCCAAGAACCATTGCAATAAAATGGATAATAACACAGTTAATAGGATTGCAAAACCTATCCCGGCAAAAACATCTGAAATATAATGAACTCCTACTAAAACCCGGCTAAATGACAGTGTTATTGCAAAAATTAATAATAAGGATGATAAAACTACTTTTTTCCAATTTCTCCTGAAGTTTTCATCATTACTTAAAAAACATATCATTAGTGGCAAAGTGACTGCAAACGATTCAAATGAATGTCCTGAAGGAAAAGAAAATCCGGTTACATGGTATAAACTGTTAATATCAGAATAAGCTACCCATGGTCGTGGAATTGCAAATAAATCTTTCATGACAGGGTCAACAATGGGAGTTCCAATTCCAGTGACCAAAATGGATAAAAATAGCACCAAACGATAAGGTTTTAATTTATTAACCTTGAATGACATGATATAAACTACTATAATGGGGAATAAAACAATATATAACATATACAATGTAAAATTGTACCAGAACCATGCAAATGATGCATTGGTACGCAGCGCATTGAAACTAGCCACTAAATGGTAATTAAAACCTGGAATAAAATAGGTGATTAAGGCGGAAACCAATAAAATAGCTGCCAATAAAATCAAAATCAGCTTCTTTTGACTTCCAAACTCGAATAATTTCATTTCAGAAGTTTGTGTAGTAAGGTCCATTTTATATCCTGATTGGTTTCTTATTATGGTAGGTTTAAATTATTTAACATCAAAACATACTAATTTTTCCAATTCTCTTCAGATTGGCAGTATTTTTTCCCCCATTCGCACAAAGAATCAAATATTGGTAATACAGATTCTCCTTTGGAAGTTAGTGAGTATTCGACCTTAGGAGGAACTTCAGGGTAAACCTTCCTGTTTATTATCCTGTCTTTTTCCAACTCTCTAAGGGTTTTTGTTAACATTCTCTGAGTTATATCTGGTATTTTCTTATTTATCTCATTAAATCGAAGAGTACCATCTTTTAATGAACATATTACTAATGATTTCCATTTTCCACCTATTTCATTAATGGCAACTTCTACTGAACAGATATACTCATGATTTTTGCCATTTTTTGCCATTTGATCCTCCTTTTATTTCAAGACATCAGGTTCATGTATAATATTTACGAATGGCTAAATAAATGCTATACCTTATGATACTAAGTATACTTTATGTAAGTATATATGATCAATGTCAGTACTTACTATAAATACTATTAGTTACTTTTATATATTGTTGAACTTATCGAGGTGAAAAAAATGGAAGCAAAATTTGATTTACAACATTTCTGCTGCGGTCCTAAAGGCTGTCAAATAGAAATAGAATACGGCGAAATGATGGATGCAGAATAAATAGAGATTTTTTTTATTTCAATTAATTATTTTTTTTATTCCATTACTTTAAATGATTAACATTTTTTAGTAATATATGGTCACTAAAGCTTGAAATTCTATTATTTTCTTTTTAAAAAAGGAGTTTGTAAAGTTGTTGGGTCCTAAAACAGCAGCGAACATCATTACAACTAATTCGTTGGATAATGTTTTTAGGGAGCTGAATCATTATCTTTGAGTTTTTTTTATTATAAATCTTTCAGTTTTTCATTCCATATGGGCAAATATAAACACATAAACCGCAAACTTCCCATTTCGCCTCTTCATGAAGATATTTTTCACATTTACTGGCATCATAACGTGTTTCTCGAGGTTCATCCTCCTTGAAGGGCGTACCAGTGAAGGCAGAAACCGGGCAAATATCCACACATTCTGTACAGTTACCACACTTTTCATCTTGGGAGGTTCCAGTAACATTAAGGGGAGCATCGGTAAGTATGGTTATCCAACGTACCCTTGGGCCTGCTTCAGGTGTGATCAACATACAATTTCCCAATCCATCCATGACCAGCCAAATGAGCGGCTAATTTGTGGGAAAAAACTGCACAGATACGTTCATCATCATAACGTTCCGATGATGGGATAGGGAGAGCTTTGTAACCATTATTCTGGATCTGACTACTTATCCTGGATGCAAGAAGGTCTAACCTTCGGTTAATGATATCGTATCCATGATGGCGGTAATTAACTGCCACAGCCCGTTCTTCCCGTTGGGGGAGTTGGTCTACAATACTATCAATAATTCGTATTCCTAATGAAATAGCCCGGAGATAGGAAGCAACTTCATTTCCACCTTGTTCTTTAATAAAACCATGGGCCGATGATAGATCGGCCACTCCAAAATAATCTGCTCCTTCATCCAAGGCAGTTTTTCTAAATTCTTTGTTCAAATCCATAAAAAACACCTTAAATATTATCAATCCTAGAACTATCCATTTCCATCGACGATGGGCATGATTTAAACCCGTTTTCCATATAAAACAACGAAATTGTAGTATTTATAATAAACATCCACATCTACAAAACCGATTTCTTCCAACCATTTGAAATTATCTGCCAATGATGCTGGTTTATCCAGTTCCATTCGATCCAATATGATGGTTTTCTCTGATTTGGATAAAGCACTCATATCTATTTTGTTTAACCAATTCCGATAGTACTCCTTCTCATTGGCAGGGTAGGGTCCCCTAACCTGATCGGCATTGATGAAAACACCTCCCGGATTCAGATGTTGGTAGACTTTTTCATACAGTAACCTCTTATCGGGGTGTTCTAGGTGGTGAATGGAAAGGGAAGAAACCACAATATCAAAAAATCCTTCTAAATCTTGTTTCAAGTAGTCTGCAACCACGTAATGAAAGTTCGAAGAATTTTCGAACCGAGTCCTGGCAATGTTTAACATTTCTTCTGACAAATCAAGAAGGACGAAATCACCCAGGGGGTATTTATTATGAAGATAAGATGTTAAAAGTCCAGTTCCAGCACCAAGATCAAGTATTTTAGGCTTGAGGATGTTTAAATTGGCCAGATCAGATGTGACCTGGTAAAGATCTTCCAGACAGGGAATAACATGTTTTCGTTGCTGGTCATATTCTTCAGCACCCTGACTGAACTTTTCTTTCAACAAATCATGATGATTTTTTTCTTCCAATTAATACTCACTCCTAAAATTTTAATCATAAATCATGGTTAGCCTCTGTTTTCTTCAAGAGAGATTTTTTTCGTTCTTGAAAAGTGAAATTTTCATCATGATCTTTAAAATCCGATTCCTGCCTTTGGTGATGTTCATTAAGTTTTTCCCACATTGGCTGAATTAAATCCAGATTCAAATGGTCGGTTTCAATAATTTTTATAATCTTCATTCTATGACCTTAAACTTTCTATACACTGATTTGATTTGTATAGGAAATAAATGGGTATAGATTTCATATAGTAGGGAGTGTTTGAAAATGAGTGTTAAATGTAGTAAATTTTCAGCACTAAGTGGTATGAGTACTGTTACCTCTGAGAATAATTTCTGCACTGTCCTAAAATTAGCTTTTTTTTAGCAAGTTAATCATGCACCTTGCCATGATCATGAAAAAATCCCCCACTTGTAAAGATTTTCCTATTGATTATTTTCCATATTTTTTTCAATGATCACCATGATAAACTGCATAAAACCCATCAGTATCGGCATAAACTGGTTTAAAACCGAAGTCTTCTGCTTTTACCATGGTTTTTTTAATGTAATCCCTTCCCCACGCGGTAATCGCATCAGCACATTCCAAACGGTACCATCTGAAACGTGAATAACCATAAACTCCATACATGGAATTGGCCAGTCGTTTAAGTGCTTCCTGCTGCACATTGAGAAATTTTTTCTCCTCTTCATCGGAAGATTCTTTCATCATGGTCTTAAGACGCACTCTCTCACGGAGAATATTGCCTATGATTGATGGAACAAAACCAGCAGGCCCTTTAAGAAACATGTATCTTTTTTCAGGAGAGATGTGACATTTTTCATCGTCACATTCAGTCACCAGAGTATCAGGTGAGACATTTTTTGAAATGATAATGCTCGGGTAAAGACTCCTGAAATCGAAGTAAACAATGTTTTCATGCAATCCTTTAACTGGGTCTTTAACATACCCTCCTGAGGCTCTTTTTCCTCTTCGGTTGGAGTATTGTGATGAAGATGGTTTATTAGGTACTATTTCACCTTGTTCATAGGCTTTGCGGATAAGATACCACTCTACTAATTGACCAGTCGCCATGCGAGCAACATCAAAAAATGGTTGTCCAACTATTCTGGTTAACTCCAAAGTCAAAGGTAACATTTTTTCCCCAATTTCTGTGACAGTTACTGCATCATCCAATGAGTACTTAAACAATGTATCTAGTTTTTCGCCTCCTTCACTCCAGTAGCAGTGTATTTCATCACCAGGAATATCCTGTTTTTCCTGATCAAAAAGTTCTAAATAGACTCTTTCCAAGGTGTAACGATCCAATTGCAGATAACGACGCATTATAAGGTAAAGATCAACATGAACTCGTCCTTTTACCAGCGCAGCATTAGCAAAACCTTTTTTCATAAATTTTAATTGTGAACCATCAGTTCCCAAGTTTAATGGAATGTTCAAAAGTTCTGCCCGATCTTTTATGTAGGGGAAATCAAAATTGTCAGAATTGTAACCAATGAGAAGGTCAGGATCTTCTTTTTGTATGATTTCAACAAATCTTTCAATAATTTCGGATTCGTTTTTAACAGTTTCCACAAAATCAAGACTTGATCTTTCGGTGGATATTACTTTTTGAAGTCCTTGGTTACTGGAAAGGCTGATCATAATTATAGGGTCTTTTTCTGATTTGGGCATTCCTTTTGGGTTGTAAACTTCAATATCCAGGCTTAAAATATTAAGATTAGGAAAATCAGAACTAATCGGCCGAATTTCACCTTGTAACTTGAATAATTTGGTTTGACAATTATTGCTGATTTCATTTATATCTAAGGGATTGGTGGTTTTTCCTTCTACTTCCACCTCTGCCATGGGAAACAATCCTTTATCTATAAGATATCTCCGGTAAAATGGTATATCATGTTCTCGTATTTCTTTAACGCTTGATAAGTCTCTTATTTTATCTCTTAATTTAGGAACATCTTGTGGATGATTGAAAGTCACTTTTATGAAATATTTTTCTTTAGCTAAATCTTTCATTTTCACCTTTTCAACTTTCACTACATTCAATTCTTCTATTTGCTCCTGACACTCTTCTATGTCTCGGGGGACTACGTAGATGTAAGGTTGGAATCCATCATCAAGGACGATAATTGATTCATTTGCATCGTTTTTTTCTCTTCCAAAGAGCCTTATAATTGCTTTTTCGCCCCGGGTGACGTAGTCGATATCCAGGAGCACCATTCTTTTGGTTTCCATACGCTCTTAATTTATATTAATCGGAGTATAAAATAATTGTTTAATGAAGATTTTTGGATTTTAAATCTTAAAAATTCTTGATGTATATGAATGTGAATAAAATTAAAATTTGTGTTTAAAAATTGAATTTAGGTTTTTTAATCTTCTAAAAAGTATTAACAATCATATTATACTTTCCAATTACTATTTTTTTTTAAATGAGTTATCAATACAATAGTATGTGAAGAGGTAATACAATATTTATAACTTAGCCATATATTGCAAGTGTAAATATTGTCAGTGTTTAACAATAAAAGGTTTAATCAGATTAATTGGGTTTTGATAAAAGACATCATCAAAATACAATAATAACACATCGCCAGGAGGTTCAGTTCAATGGAATTTCAAAGAATGGATTTAGAGAAACATGATTCTAACAAGGTTTCAGAGATAATTTATGAAGCTGATGCCAATACCTTCAATTTTTTCTTTGGAAATAAGAAAAATGCATCCGAAAAAATTGAAAAACTGGTGAATGCAGGCGATAATAATCTGGGATACCAACAGACGCACGTTGTAACCAATGAAGGAAATCACATTTTAGGGGTAATGGTATATGCAACAAGGGTTAGGAATGATAAAATCAGGCAATCAAAGGTTATTTTAAAGAATTTTAACATTATCGATTCGTTAAAGTTCATCATGATTGAGATACTTGATGGAATTTTCCTTTCGGATATTAAGGAGGATGATTATTATTTTGCCATTGTAGCTGTTGACGAAGACTCAAGGGGGCAGGGAATAGGTTCTTTAATTATTAAAGAGGGTATTAAATTGGCCAGGAAACAAGGATGTAAAAGAGTGGTTTTAGATGTTGACATTGAAAATAAAGGTGCTTTAAGGTTTTATGAAAAATTAGGATTTACAATATTTAATACAAAGAGTATTTCAATTTTTAGATGGGAAGAAGGGGTTTACAACATGGAATATTTATTGAATGATTAAGAAGATTTTTTCACCAGTTAATGGAAAGTGTCTCTATTAAGTTGTGGTTTTGCTTTTACATTTTAATTTCGCCGAGTAACTTGAAAACGTCTTTTTGTTTTAAGAATAAGGATTTAATCGGCCTTTAATATGCGGCAAGTTTCTCAATAATAATTAGTTCACACACTATTTTTTAAGAGCAGTATTTACATAAAGATGCAAAAAACAAGTGTATAGAATTCCAAAATCAATCTTATCTGAAGAATGGAAACAACAATGAAATAGATGGATAATGGAATCAAGTTGGAACAAGGATACCCACATGGATATTTTCATAGCCATTATATGTAATTATTTAATAATAGGAATTAATAACTTATGGGTATTCACTAATCATCTCGAATTAGTTATTACACTAGTGAAATAGATACAATATGATGCCATAAATATTTTTTAAGAAGGGGGACTTAAGGTGAAGATAGGAATAATTGTGCATTCACAAACAAATAATACCTATTCTGTTGCTGTAAAACTTCAGAAAAAACTTCAAAAAGATGGAAACGAAGTTAATATTAAAACAGTGGATATGGTGGGGGGTAATAAACCTCAAAGTGAGGATATACAAATTGAAAACCCTCCAGATGTAACTGTATATGATGGTCTAATTTTTGGCTCTCCTGTACATGCATTTTCACTGGCACCGGCAATGAAAATTTATCTGGAACAAATTCCATCTCTGCATGATAAAAAAGTCGCATTATATGTTACTAAGGCATTACCTCTCAAATTCACAGGTGGAACCCGTGCCATTGGTCAAATGGAAAAAATTTGCCAATCTAAGGGTGGAAATATTATGGGAACTGATATTGTCGTATGGCGAGGGGATATTGATAAAAAAATCAATGAACTGACCCAAAAATTCAGTTTAATCTTCGAATTATAAAATCATCTAATATAGAACCGAATATGAAAACAGAGATTTATTATTTTTCAGGCACAGGAAACTCTCTAGTTGTTGCCAAAGACATTGCTAGAAGAACTAATGGAAAATTAATTTCAATCCCAACAATGATGGACAATTATACCATTCAAATAGATGCAGATATAATTGGGATTGTTTTTCCTACTTATTATGAACCATATGGTGGAGTTCCGCTCATAGTAAGAAAATTTGCCCGTAAACTTGAAAAAATTAATTCAAAGTATCTTTTTGCCATCTGCACATATGGGAGTGGTTCTTTCAAAGCTATTAACTGTTTGGAAGAAATTATCGAATCTCAAGGAGGCAAACTTACAGCAGGATTCACCGTTAACATGCCTAATAACATGGCTGGACCATCCCTTAACAATTCTAAAAAACAGGAAAAAATGTTCCATGTTTGGGAAGAAAACATTGATTATATAAGTGCCCAGATATGCGCCCGAAAGAAAGTCAGATTCCACACACCAAATGTACTGGCTGGAAAAACATTTGGACTCATCAGATTTATTGTCAGCCCGTTTATTTTTCTTTTCAAACCTCTAACTTTAAGCCATTTGAAACGATACTCAAATTCAGAGAACATGGGCTATGAGGAAATGTTACCATATATGGATAGAAGTTTTAGTACCAATGAAAAATGTGATGGATGCGGAAATTGTGCCAAAATATGTCCAGTGAATAATATAGAAATAGTTGAAAATAGACCTAAATGGCTGCACAATTGTGAATTTTGTCTGGCTTGTTTTCACTGGTGTCATAAAATGGCTATAGGCAGTATTGAACTAAAAAATACCATAAGATATCATCATCCTAATGTTAAACTGTCAGAAATGATGATGAAGTAAAGATAATGATTTTATGATATATTTATATGATGAATAAAAATGATATTAAAAATAACTCTTCAATGACAAATTTATTGATAATTAAATTTTACAGAATTGATTATGATAGAATTTGTAGGAGTTCATCATGAAAAAAGTGTTCTTGTGGTGGTTAATTGCAGGGAGTAAGGGTGGAGAAAACCGTGCCCGGATAATAATTGAACTAAAAACTAGACCATACAATGCCAATAAACTTGCTGAAAGACTATCTCTCGATTATAAGACAATTAGGCACCATATTGATGTTTTAGATGAGAATAATATAGTTGAATCAACTGGCGAAAAATATGGTGCATTGTATTTCCTTTCAAATGAGATGGAAGATGTTTACGACACTTTTCTAGATATTTGGGAAGAATTTAAAAAAAGTGATGAATAAATACACGGAAAAGAAGGTATAAAACATGTTAATGTTACTCGCTGTGTTCGGACTGTCAAATTTAATACCTAATTTATTTGCATTGGTTAAATCTTCGGCTTTAATAACTAGTATTGCCAACATCATTCTTTTAATTGGAATGCTCTATGTGTACTTAGAAAGACACTTGAAAATCAAATCCAAATTTACCACAGCACTGGTTTTATTTTCACTACTTTTCCTTGCACAGAACATATTATTTTCAGTTTATTTCGTATACAATCTTCCTGAAACAATAATCAACGCTATTTTGCCTTTAATATTTTTAGGACTAGAATTTGCCGCATTAACTCTTCTCTTGATGATAACAAGGGAATAATTATTCATTTTTTCTATTTTTAAATCTCTTTTTCCAGGGGTGGTTTAATTTTAAGGTTTTAAAATAGGGATGAATTTGGAGGGAAAAAAGAGGAAAAGTTGATTAAATTATGGAAAAATTACTTTTAAGTGTTTAAACTAGAATTAAGTAAAGGTTTAGGACTTAAAAAAATCAAAGATTCCTTAACTAATGTTTAAGTAAAAATCATTTTTTTAGTTAAAAATCAGAAATGGAGGTTTAAAACATGGTAGATGTTAAAGAAATTAAATCATTAAAACTGACACCGTTCACCAAGATGTCAGCTTCAATATATGGGATTTTAGGCTTTATCGGTGCTATTGTGATGCTGATAGTCCTCATTATCGTGCAAACAACGGGAATTATCCCTCAATTAGGGCATTTTAACTTGATAACAGGATTAGGAGTGCCTTTAATTATTTTAATTCCAATAGGAACATTCTTCGGTATGATAATCGGAAGTTTTTTTTCTGCATTGCTTTATAACATACTGGTACCAAGACTTGGTGGTGTTAAGTTAGAATTAGAAGGTAATGAAGTGGAAAAAATTCAAGTAATTCCATTTTCTCTGATATTATCTGCTATCGAAGCAATATGGGCATTTATCACCGGATTAGTTCTGGCAGCAGTATTATCGCCCCTGTTATCATTTATAGGTGCAATTGCCACCATGCCAGAGGCAGCCAATATAACAAATAATATAACTCATGTAACTGGAACTACCGTATCCACAGGAGCGCAAATAGGAACAGCAGGGTTAATTTTATCTCTGGTTTTAATCATTGGGCTGCCTGTGATGGTATTTGTGTTTGGATTCATCTGGAATTCTTTGTTGGCAATATTCTATAACTACATAGTTTCTAAAGTAGCTAAGATCCAGCTTGAGTTTGTTCAAATTACTGGAAGTTTGTTTGAACTTAAACACATACCTGTCTTACCAACTGCCCTAGCTGTAGCACTAATCTTCACATTATTAGGGCTCATATCTGGTATTCTGTCCCAAAACTATGGAGAATTCATATCTAACTTTATCATTTACTTCATAGAAACCGCACTAATTGCAATTCTATACAATTTCTTGGCACCCAAGATTGGTACTATCAAATTGAATTTGGAATAAAAAATGGGATACAGATATTATTGGAAGTAGTAATGTGGATGGATAGGTATTCCAAAGATTTTAAAAAGTTGAAGAAGTTGTTGAACCCACTTCTATCGCCCTAAAGTCTTGGTAAAATTTCACCCCTCTAATGTGCTACACAGTTACATGGCACGGGGGGTAGAAACCTTTCCTTTCCATTGGTTAGGAAGGTTTGTAACCTAAAAAAAATATTTCAATCAACTAACTTTTTTAAAATATGTTAACTAATCTGCTCATTATTGTCTACCAGAATAGTCTATAGTATGCAACGATGTAATATCAAAAGTTAGAGCATAAAATGAAATCATGTATTAATTCTTATAAGTGCATAAATGTTCTTAATGAGATATAAAGGACATAACTACCTATTAAAATTAATCCTTCTTTTCTGGAAAGCTTATTTCCCCTGTAAAGTAGTAATAAGAGCAATATAGTAATTAAAATAAGAGCAGGGCCATCATAGGTTATGACAAATTGATCTACTGGAACAGTTGCCAATATGGCAGGCACACCTAGACCAATCATAATGTTGAATATATTGCTGCCTAAAACTGTTCCTAAAGCTAGATTATCTAGTCCTTTTCTTGCTGAAGTTATTACAGTGAAAAATTCTGGACTGGTTGTTCCAAATGCTAAAATTATTCCTGCAAACATTGCCGGTATGCAGAAAATTGCAGAAAGCTCTACAGCACAGTAAACAATAATGTGACAACCCACAGCTAATCCTATAACTCCTAATAATGCGTATAAAACTGTTTTTGCTATATTTAGTGATGGTTTGTGAGTTTTTTTCTTTTCAGGTTCTTGTTGACGGTTTTCCTTTTTTTGACCTTCAATAAGGAAATAGGTATAAATCCCATAAGCTGTTAAAAGTACTAAACCTGCAATAATATTTATTTCGTGAAAAATTACTAGGAATGCTAATAAAATCACTGCAGTGCCCAGAGCCATTAAACCGTCTCTTTTTATAGTAACCTTTTGAGATAGTATGGGACCGGTTACAAGAGCAGTAATACCCAAAATTCCGCCAATATTCCACATATTGGCTCCAATCACTGTTCCTACGCCCACATCAGGGTTTCCAGTTAAAATAGCTATCATGGCTGAACCAAACTCAGGTAAGGAAGTACCAATTGCCGAGGCAGTCACACCCAAAACCACGTCTGATACACCAAAAAATGTTCCTAAATCTGATAAATTATTAACAAAAATATCTGCTGCCTTTAAGACACCTAAAATTGATAAAACTAACAAAATGATAAGAACTATCCACATGTTTTTCACTTGAACAAAATTATGTTATGATTCATTGTCTGGAACATCTATTTATACATTGGCTTTTTTTAGGTTATTAATGGTTTGATATCTTCATATTCGAGCTATCTGGGGAATATTAGTAATAAAATTACCCAAAAAATCTTCAGATTCTTAAATTAATTCAAAAACTAGTTTTGAAGCATTTCAATCACCAGTTGGCTTAGAAATTAAGTAATATGTAATTTATTTGGCATGAAGATAGATGATGGTTTTTTTTTAAATCTGTGAACACTCATTTTTTTGTAAAATAAACAATCATAGAAAATTTCCTTGATTAGTATATCATTCGAATGTATTGGTGATTTTTTAAGATTATATAGTTTTTTTTGGGGGGTTTCCATGGAAACAATAATACCTCGATTATTAATAAATATTCAAGGAAAAAAACAATTTAGGAGTTTTTGATTATGAGTAGATGGTACAAAGAACTGTTCACAAATTATGCTGATAAATACGAAGATGAATCATTTACCCAGGGAACCATTGGGGAAGTTGATTTTATAGAAAAAGAAATTCATTGGAATAAAAATTGTAAAATACTTGATGTGGGCTGTGGAACTGGCCGTCACGTAATTGAACTCACCAAACGAGGTTATTCCGTAACCGGTATTGATCTATCTGAAAACATGCTAAAAAAAGCCCGTAAAAATGCTTGCAATGCAGGATTTGAGATAGATTTCAGGCAAGCTGATGCCAGAAATCTATCATTCCAAGGAGAATTTGGCTTGGTTATAATGATCTGTGAAGGGGCCTTCCCTCTCATGGAAACTGATGAAATGAACTTCAATATCTTGGAAAGTGCTGCACGATCACTTAATAAAAAGGGTAAATTAATCTTAACTACCCTTAATGGTCTGTTTCCATTATTTCATTCTGTTAAAGATTTCATAAACTCTGATTCCACATCTCAAACCAACAAAAATAACACATTTGACCTCATGACCTTCCGAGACATATATCAGTTGGAAATAGAAGGGGATGATGGTTGTAAAATGAATTTAAACTGCAACGAACGATATTATGTTCCATCAGAAATTAATTGGCTCCTAAAATCAATTGGTTTTAAAAAAATTGATATTTATGGATGCCAAATTGGTGCGTTCAGCAGAGACGTTCCATTAACAACTGAAAATTATGAAATGTTGGTTATCGCTGAGTTTTAAAGATTTTTTTTATTTTTAAACTTGTTTTTTATATTTTTTTGGGTCTAATGGTTTACTATTAAATGTCCATAACTATATATAGTACCTTGCATTATACAGTACCTTGTAAGATATAGTGATCATTATGAACACACAATTTAAAAAAGGAGTACTTGAACTATGTGTTTTGGTACTACTAGATAGAAAAGACTGCTATGGTTACGAAATGGTGGATGAAATCTCAAAAACTATTTCAATTTCGGAAGGAACAATTTATCCTCTTCTAAAAAGGTTAAAAAAGGAAAACATGGTTATTTCATACTTAAAGGAATCACAAGATGGCCCTCCAAGAAAATATTACAAGATCACAGTCATTGGAAAAGATAGGAAGAAAAATCTGGTGGAAGAATGGGGTCAATTTTCAATGGGTGTAAATAATCTAATTCATGAGAAAATCAATAATTCAGGGGATATAAATGATGAATAAGGATGAATATATTGAAAAACTCAGTAAACTCCTTAAAAAACTGCCAAAAGAGGAAAGGGAAGACATATTATGGGATTATGAAGAACACTTTATGATTGGTCTGGAAAAGGGTAGGTCTGAGGAAGAAATTTCAAAAGCTTTAGGAAATCCCAAAACACTTGCAAAACAGATCAAAACCGAGTACATGGTTAAAATAGCTGAAGATAAACAGTCTGCCAGCAGTATGTTTGAAGCAATATTATCTGCGGCTGGACTTGGAATTTTTAATTTAATATTTGTAGCAGTACCTGCCCTGATTTTAATTGCCATTTTACTAACCTTTTTTGTTTTGAGTGGGGCAATGGTCTTTGGCGGCATCTACATAACCCTGGCCTCTTGTTTACAGCCAGTTTTACCTCAGTACCATTTTAATATTCTAATAGGCGATGGCTGGTTGAATATTTTAGGAGGAATACTGGTTGGTATTTGTTTAACCATTTTAGGCCTTGCATTTTTAGCAGGATTGTATTTTGTCACTCGATGGTTGTATGGATTGGCTATTAGATATTTAAAATTAAATTTAGAGATAATTAAAGGACGCAGATAAAGTTTTCGAACATTAAGTAGGGGGTTAGTATTAATGAAAAAAATTCTTTGGTCGCTACTAGCAGGAACTAAAGGAGGGACGAATCGTGCTAGAATCATTGCAATTTTACGAGACAGACCTTATAATGCTAATCAGCTTGCTGAAAAACTTTCTCTTAATTATAAAACAATAAAATACCATATTGAAGTTTTAGAGAAAAATGATATAGTTACACCCACACATAAAGGATATGGTGCATTGTATTTCCTTTCAGATAGAATGGAAAAAAATTTCACTACTTTTATGCAGATTTTGGCAGATTTTGGTAGTTCTGACTCTGAAATTTATTATATAGAAGACAAAATTATCGACAAGGTTCCTGTGGAATTAATCAATTAATAAGCTTTTTTAACTCAATTACTTTAAATTTACTTATCCTAACCTATTTTTATTTATAAATATACTATTTTTCTGATTAAAGATTATTTTTTCTGCAATATATTTTTTTTATCAGATTTTAAAATCGTTTTTTTTTCCAGTGATCTTTTTTAATTTTGGGTGAATTTGGGTGTAATTTGTGGGGAAATAAGAGATAATTGGAATAAAAAATGGGGAAATTGTGGGGAAATTTTGGAAAAAACTATTTTTAAGGGTTTAATCTAACATTTGATTACAAATAACATGAATTAGTAAAAAGGAGGTAGTTAAAAAGTTTTTGGGAAAATGAAAAATCAAGATGTTCCAATGAAAGAGGGGATCTAGGAAAATGATTAATCATCAAATCCTATTATACCGTCTCAAAATCCCTTCTAGAGGAACATTTAGATTTAATAATTAAAAGTAATTTTAAATGTGAATTTAATTATTAAAATAAGAAAAAATATAACTTTGAAATAATTTTCAAGATTATTAATTGAAATGGAATAATACAACCGCATTTTAATAATAAAATGGATTGTATTCAACTAAAAATATTTTAATTCAAAATTAGGTGATTATTATGTCGTTTATAAAACTCATGGCTAAAAATCCATTTAGGAATCGGGCCCGTTTAGCCTTATCCGTGATAGGAATTGCTATTGGTATAGCCACTATTGTGGCTTTGGGAATGGTGACTGATGGACTTAAATTAAGTGTTGAAGAGCAGTTAAAGACGGGTGGGGCTGATTTTGTTGTTGTGAAAAACACCACCTCTGAATCATCATCAGGATCAGAAACTATTAATGAAAAACGAGTGGATGAAATCAGCAAGATGAATGGAGTTAAACAAGCAGCAGGTGTTTCCACTAGTAGAATGATAGTAAGTGGCGATCAACTAAATCTGGCTGGTGTAAATTCCAAGGATCTGAATTTATTAGGGGCTAAGATAACACAAGGCAAAGCATTTTCAGCAGACGATAAAAACGAATTGATATTGGGCAAATTAGCTTCAGATAAGCTAAAAAAGAAAGCTGGAGACACAGTAACCCTTAATGGAAATAAATACACAATAACTGGCATATTTGAAACGGGTAATGTCAATTTGGACTCTATAGGTGCGTTACCATTGAAAAAACTCCAAAAAATGGACGAAGAAGAGGGAAAAGTATACATGATTTATGTAAAGATCAAATCTGGTCAAGATTTAAAAACAATTTCTAAATCAGTAGAAAAAGCTTATCCTGGTGAATTAACATCATTAGCATCACTTGAAGATTATCAAAAGGCTGATAATAGTTTAAAAAATATCGAAACAGCAACAATGGCAATATCTTTACTTGCAATTATTGTTGGCGGAATTGGAATAATAAATACCATGATAATGTCTGTATTCGAGAGAACTCGAGAAATTGGGGTTTTAAAATCAGTAGGATGGAAAAGTCGCAGGATATTGGGAATGATTCTGGGAGAATCCATAGTATTAACTCTAATTGCAGGTATGGTGGGAATAATACTTGGATTTACTGGAATCGAAGTGATTATGAAGTTTTCTGAAATTCCAATACCCTTAGCTTTCACTCCAGCCCTTGCTTTAAAAGCACTGGGAATTGCAATCCTGGTAGGCATAATTGGGGGTTTATATCCTGCAATTAGAGCTAGTAGATTAGCTCCAACGGAGGCGTTGCGCTATGAATAATGGAAATATTGTAGAAATAAACAATCTAAAGAAAGGATTTGATAAAGGGAGAATCAAAGCTTTAAATGGAATTGATCTTCAAATTAGGAAAGGAGAATTTGTATCCATAATCGGGCCTTCTGGTTCTGGGAAATCCACCCTTTTAAACATGATCGGAGCCTTAGACACGGCTGATGAGGGGTTAATTAGAGTTGCTGGAAATGATATAAGTCAAAAAAATGATTTAAGTGATTTTCGCTCAAAAGAAATTGGATTTATCTTCCAATTACACAACCTCATCCCTAACTTGAGTGTTTTGGAAAATGTTATGATTCCCATGTATGGAAATGGATATAACAGTAAACAAATGAGCGTAAGGGCTATGAATCTCTTAAAATATGTAAACTTACAAGATAAAGCCACAAGAAAACCCACTGAACTTTCAGGTGGTGAGAGACAAAGGGTGGCAATTGCTCGTGCCCTAGCCAACAAACCCTCAATTGTTTTGGCAGATGAGCCTACCGGTTCTTTGGACTCTAAAAATGGTAAAATGATCCTTAAACGTCTCAAAGAATTACATGAAAAGGAAAATGTCACTTTGATCATGGTGACTCATGATTTGAACGTGGCTTCCATGGCTGAGAGGACCATTAAGGTTTTGGACGGAAAAATCCAAACCTAATTTATTTTTTATGAAGCAATAATACACAAACTGGATTAACCTCAGATGATTATTAATCTTCTCTCATTTTTTTTAGAATTGAATTTGTCAATTTATCATTTTTTTTGAGAACTACTTGGAATAAGGCAAGATAAAGTTTTAGAAATGGTTCAAATTAACTATGTTGAAAAACATATTTAACAACCAATATATTTGTTGATTGAACATCATAACAGGGGAATCAAAATTATAGATATAAGAAAAGCTAGAATTAGGGACAGAAAAATGACCTACAATTGGCTTTATTACTCAGACTTTTCTGACTATTTAAATGACTTAGGAGGAATTAGCAAAGAAGCCATTCCTTCTTACGAATATTATAAAAAAGAAGAATACATGGATTTCTATTTTGATGATTCTCAACCAGACAAGGGACGAGCATACATTATTGTTTGTAAAAAAAATGGAAAAATTGAGGATATTGGGATTATATCCTACACATCGTTTCATTTACTTGATAAAATCACTGAATTTGACATTTGGCTTAAAAAACTCAGTTTAACTGGACAGGGTTATGGGACAAAGGCTTTATTAAGGCTTGTTGAAACTGTCAGGGATCTTGGATACGAAAAAGTAATTATTCGCCCATCAAAACATAATAAAAGAGCTATTAAATCATACCAAAAGGCTGGATTTATCCAAGAAGAATTAGAACCTAAAAATTATTATCTAAGCGAATATTTACCTAAATACAGTGATGGAGATTATGAATCCGGTGGAGATGTGTTTATGGTTCTGAAACTATAATTGTTTTAAATCCTCCCTTTCTTAAATAAATGCGTTCAGTGAATGTTTGGTTTAAAAGGTTGGATTTGATATAAAATTAAGAATTTCACGGAAAATGGACGAAAAAAACTGTTTTTATCAGTGGAATGGGATTCTGGTAATTATCCGTCCTCAAAAAGGTAATAATGTATTTGATGCCCATTGCATGGGTGAATAAAAATTAGTTTTCCCAACTCATGAAGAAGGGGGATGAAGATTATCCTCCTATTTCTATCCATCCAGTTAGGAGTGGTACCTTTACAATGATCAGTTCTCAAACTGTTGAAGAATCCTACAGAAATATTCCAACAGCATTAGCTTTTTAATTAGCTAAAATCGTCCTTTGAAGATTCATTTCAGCATCGTCATATTATTATATACATAATTATAGAGTAATAAGCAGAATAAAGAATTGAGGGGAGGGATTTTTGTGGATAAAAATTTACTTTTTATTTTGGGAATTTCCATAATAATTATTGTTATTTTTGCTTCAGGATGCACACAGGATAACAATCAGATTAATAATCAACCCACAAGCCACTCTAATAGTTTTAAGATTACCAGCAGTGCATTTACTCAGGGTGGTCAGATTCCTCAAAAATACACTGCTGATGGTGAGGATATATCTCCACCTCTCACTTGGACTGGAGCACCATCAAATACTGAAAGTTTCACTATAACTTGTGAAGATCCCGATGCATCTGGACTTGATGATGGTGCATTCTTCCACTGGATAATCTTTAACATACCTGGAAACGTTACTCGGTTAGCTGAGGGCATACCCAACCAGAAGATATTGGATAATGGTGCAAAACAGGGAATTAATGATATGGATACTATAGGATACTCCGGACCATCACCGCCAAGCGGAACACATAGGTATGTGTTTAAAATCTATGCACTAGATGTATTGCTTAAATTAGAATCTGGTGCAACTAAACAACAAGTGAATGAAGCAATACAAGGGCACGTGCTTGTTAAGGCTAAAATAACAGGTAAATATGGGAAATAAATGTATTTAGACTAAATTAATTGTTTAAACTTATATTTCCATCCATTTTTTTAAACAATCCCCCCAATTCAATGTACACAAGTGTTCTATAAAGTTTTAAATAGTGCTCTTATTTTAGTAGTATAGGATGTATGATGAGTAAATGAGTTATTTCATTTTTTTCTCACATCTCATATAGGGGTTAAACAATATGCGAAATGATTATGTTCACGGATACTCAGAAAGGGAAGCAATCAGACTGGTTGATCAGGCAAAGACACTGTCTGCTCTCATGCATCATGATACTTGTTATCCTTCCGGAAGTCTGGTGTTGGAGGCTGGTTGTGGGGTGGGAGCTCAAACCATCACTCTGGCTCGTAACAGCCCCCATGCCGAGATAACTTCACTGGACATATCAGAACCATCCCTCAATCATGCCCGGGCTTTAATCAATGAAGAAGGGATTTCAAATGTCAAATTTCAATTAGGGGATATTATGAACTTGCCATTTGAGGATGAGGCCTTTGACCATGTCTTCATTTGTTTTGTTCTAGAACATCTCCCTGACCCTGTTGGGGCTCTTTTAAGTTTAAAACGGGTTCTCAAAAAAGGAGGTTCCATAACAGTTATAGAAGGTGATCATGGGTCTTGTTACTTCCATCCTGAGACAAAAGAGGCCATCAAAGCATGGCAGTGCCTAATTAAAGTTCAAAATGACTTGAAATGCAATCCTTTAATGGGTCGGGAACTGTATCCATTGTTAACTGAAGCGGAATTTAAAAACATTAAAGTTGATCCCCGAATAGTATATGTTGACTCAAGCAAACCGGAACTAGTGGATGGATTTATTAAAAAGACCATAATTGCTATGGTACAAGGAGTAAAAGACCAAGCACTTGAATCAGATCTTATAGATATTGAAACATGGGAAAAAGGTATTCAAGGTTTGTATAAATCTGCAGAACCTTCCGGTACGTTCTTCTACAATTTTTTCAAGGGAATAGCCACAAAGTAGGAAGTTGATTTATTGATAGTTCAACAAGCAAATGTAGATGATGCTGAAGAAATTCTCGCCCTACAGAAGTTATGTTACCTAAGCGAGGCTGAAATATATTCTGATTATACTATTCCTCCCCTTATTGACACATTAGACATGATAAAAGATGCTTTTGGAAAATATTTCTTCCTGAAAGTCACTAAAAAAGGGAAAATTATTGGTTCAGTTCGAGGAAGAATTTCCAGTCCTGGCACTTGTTACATTGGAAGATTAATCGTACATCCAGATTTCCAGAACCAGGGTATTGGAACTAAATTGATGATTGAAATTGAGAAAATTTTCCATAAATGCCATAGATGGGAGCTTATGACTGGACAACTAAGCACTAAAAATATTAAACTTTATAAAAAATGTGGTTATGAAACATTTAAGACGGAAAAACTCACACCTCACTTAACTTTAGTTTTTATGGAAAAAATAAGGAAAAAACACATTAATATTGATTATAATACATTTTAATAAAAATGAAATTAAAAGGGAAAATAAAGGATAAAATTTAAGAGTGCTGATTTTTTTTAGGGGAACATGCTAAATTAGGGCATTTGGGGGAAAAAAGATAAATAATTTCCTGATGGGATGATAATAGTAATGTATTGGCATTGTTACTAGAGTAACCCCAGTTTCGTGTTGGGGGCCAAAAAAACGGAAATTTAGAAGAGATTTTGTTGCAAAAATTTTCATTCATTCCTTATTTCATTGTTTGTGGCGGTTTTATATAGTGCATAAATAATAACCAAGTAAGCAACAGACCTTATCACCATAATGAAAAGATCAGAGCTTTTCATCCCTAAAATTATGGCCGAATGGGCTATACCAAAAAGTCCAAAAGTTATGGCTATGAATAGAGATATTAAACTATTATTCTTGTGGTATTCCCAGTAACCTAATCCGATTATTATTATACAAAAGATCAAGTTTAAAATAGTTACAGGATCAAGAACTGGCATTATCGGAACCTCCTATACTCCAATGTAATATGTAATGTTTATTTTTAAAAAGTTTTTTGATAACCAAACTTGAGACAAGTTGAGTAATAAACCATTTATAGTAGAATTAACTTATACATCTGTGATAATTGGAATTATGTGCCATTAATCGACTAAAGTAGAGGATTTGTAAAGATGAGGACTATAACCTTGTTTGCAATATTAGTTGTGATTATGATGGGGGTTTTTTACGGGGTTATATTCGCCACTGGTGAGCAGAAAGCTGATATGGATGGAAAAATCATCGGAATTTGCCATGCCAATCCCAACGATGAAAATAATACTCAAAATTCTATTCTAGTCGAGGGGAAGGTTGCAGGCAATAGTGAAACTCATAACATATCATTAAAAATTAATGATGCCACTGTAATACTAAAGAAAAACGGAAAAAAATATGTTAATGCATCTTTTTGTGAGATGAAAACAGGGAATAATGTTGCCGTAATGTTCACTGGACCATTCCTTGAATCATATCCGCCCCAGACTACAGCCAAAGAAATTATAATCATTTCCTAATACTTATCTGCACTAATTAGGTTTATTGGATAGTTTATTCTTTCTAACAGTGTTGTAATTAATTTAACAATTTTTTTAAGCCGCTAAATATGCGTTATTTATTAATAAATATCTTTTTTAGTATTTATTTTGAAGAATGAGCTTTTAAAAACTAATGTTACATTACCTCCGTAAGGTTTAAATAGCAACAGTGTGCAACGTAACTAATGAGCCAAGGTAGCTTAGAGGCGAAGCGGTGGACTGCAGATCCATTACACGGGAGTTCAAATCTCTCCCTTGGCTTTAATCCAATAAAATATATCATTCTATGAGCATTAGTTTAGGGGTCATAGTGTAACCAGGCTATCATCTGGGACTCCAGTTGTCTTTGAGGAAACGCGCGCTCTGACGTTAGGTATGATCAATCGGATGATGATCGATTGGAGTACTGAGACAAGAGAAATCCTAGGATCTGGGTTCAAATCCCGGTGACCCCACTATACTATTTTTTGTGAACACTTTCCTATTTCCTACTTGGATGGGTGTAAATTGACTAAAATCAACGATATAATTATAATTGAAGGAATCGGTTACGACTCCAATGTCTACATTTTTGAAGATGTTATAGTAGACACTGGAACAGGCCAAAACATGGATTACATACTTAAATCCATACAAGAAGCAGGTAAAGATGTTGATGAGTTGTCTTTAATAGTAAATACCCACAATCATTACGATCATGTGGGTGGAAATCATTACTTTAATTTGAAAGTGGCTATGCATGCAAATGATGCAGTAGCACTTGAAAAAGGTGATGAAGATGCATTATTGGCTACAATGTTCGGGGAATCTATTGAAAAAATGAAAGTGGATATTAAACTCGAAGAAGGGGATAAGATCCACGATTTTGAGGTTTTACTTACCCCGGGCCATACTTCTGGAAGTATCTGTTTATATGATGGTGAAACTCTTATCTCTGGAGACACAGTATTTTCTGGTGGAGGTTTTGGTAGGGTGGATCTGGGTGGGGATATGAATGATATGAGAAAATCCCTGGAAAGACTGAAAAAACTCGATATTGAATATTTACTCCCTGGTCATGGTCCTGCTGTAGAACATGGTTCTAGACATGTTAAACTGGCATGTGACATTTCAAACGGATATTATTAGTCATGATCCTTTTTAAAGAAAAATTTATAATTTATTTCATTTAATTAATCCAAATTCCAGTCTATTTTTTTATATTATAACTGAAGTATTGGGCGGATTTCTATCTTATATTTATTTATCTTCGGAAAATATCCAGCAAACCTTTAAATAACACGAGTACAGGGATAATTTCAAGTCTACCTATCCACATGTTGAATATTAGTAAAATTTCAGCTATATCTGGCATATTTGGGGAAATTATTCCCAAAGATAATCCTACATTTCCTTGAGCTGATGCTACTTCGAAAAATGAGTCAATTCCACTATAACCATACTGCATTAGCACTAACCAGCTTATCAAAATAAAGAAAAAATATAAAAATGTATAACTTCCTGCTTCTCTGATTTCAATATCACTTACTGGTTTCCCACTAATTGTCCGTGATATCACTGAACCTTCAGGAAGCAATATTCTCTTAATCTCCCAGTAAACGCCTTTAAAGAGGGTGATTACTCTGATTAGTTTGAGTGCTCCAGTAGTTGAACCTGCAGCCATACCAATTATCATGGCGATAGTTAGGATTACTTTTGGATAATCCATCCAAGTAGCCATAGCATTAATTGGCTCAGTATTGGAACCAGTACAACTCAGAGCAGACACCACATAAAAAACAGCATTCAGGTCGGTGAACTTTGCGTATACAACTAGGAGTATTGAAAATACAGCAACTATTATAATCATTGCCTGAAATTGCAAATCTTTAAACACATCTAAAACACGACCTTGGAATGCCTTATAATGAACAAGAAAACTCGTACCACCAATAATCATTAAAATAATGGTAATTAAAGTTATTAAGTCGCTGTTATATGATCCAATGCTGTTATTTTTTATGGACATTCCTCCGGTGGAAAGATTAGTGAAGGTATTGTTAACAGCGTCAAAAAGGCCCATGCCGGCAAATAAGTATAGTATAATACCTAAAATCGTGTAAAATACATATATCCACCAGATAGTTTTTACGGTACTAGTAATGCTAGGTTTTATTTTTTCTTCACGTGCTTCAGATTTATATAATCGGGCTGCTGCTGTGCCAGGCCTAATTAATATTCCTATAACCATAATAACAATTCCTAGTCCTCCAAACCACTGCATAAGACTTCTGAAAAATAGAATAGATTTTGGTAAGATTTCCACATCAGTAAAAATGCTAAATCCACTACCACTCCATGCAGACATGCATTCAAAATAAGCATTTAAAAAATCTATATTGGTGGCGTAGATTAAGCAAAAACTTCCAATCAGTGCAGCCCATAGCCATGCCACTGCTGCTATTATCATCCCATGCCGTAGTTTCAACTTATTATAATCTGAGGGCACTTTTCTTAAAATAAACCCTAATAATATGGAAAAGCCCCCAAAAATTATAAATTCATAGAATAGAGGTTCATGATATATAATGGCAACTATGAGGGGCATAATCACCACTGCACCCACACCTTGCATTATTATGCCCAGAGGTTTGGCAATTAATAAAAAGTCTTTTTTACCCAGATAACCCATCATCAATTGATTGAGAAACAATATTGTATATAAATTTGACTTTGGAAAATTGAATTTCTTTCTTTTGAAATATTTAGATGAATCCAACGTTTTATGGAATACTAGTATAACCTCTATATCATTATTGATTTTTAGTTTATCTTTTTAATACATCCCACAATCCTTTAAATAACACAAGTGCGGGTATAATTTCTATCCTACCTATCCACATATTAAAGATGAGGAAGATTCGGGCCAGTTCAGGAATTTTTTGGGAAGCGATACCCATGGAAAGACCATTACAACCTTGGGCAGATATTACCTCAAAAAGGGAATTCAATCCGTCATATCCATACTGAACAAGTATTAACCAGCTTATGAAAATAAAGAAGAGATATATAAATATGAAACTTCCTGCTTCTCTAATTTCCACATCTTCCACAGGCTTTCCACTAATTTTTCGGGGGATAACTGTTCCTTGTGGTAAAAGTATTCTTTTTATTTCCCAATATATTCCTTTAAAGATTATAACAATCCTTATGAGTTTAACTGCACCACTAGTTGAACCTGCTGACATACCAACTATCATAAGGCTCATAATAATTATTTTAGCAAAATCTGGCCAAGTAACCATGGCACTAGTTGGTTGAATATTTGCCCCGGTAGTGCTTAGGGCAGAAATTACAAAGAAAAAAGAATCAATTGTAGTGAACTTTGACATAATAATTAGGAGAACAGAAAAAACAGATACTATAATTATCATTGCTTGGAATTGTAAGTCATGGAAAACATCCATTATATTTCCTTTCAGTGCTTTATAATGAACTAAAAAGCTGGTACCACCCAGTATCATCACAATCATAGCGACAATAAAAATTGGAGTGCTACCATAGGCTCCTAAATTATTATTTTTTATTGACATACCCCCGGTGCATATGGTGGTGAAAGATGTGTTAATGGCGTCAAAAAGGTTCATACCAGCTATTAGGAACATTGTGATTGCTAAAACAGTGTATAAAAGATATATCCACCAAATTGTTTTCACAGTACTGCTTATGCTTGGTTTTATTTTTTCGTCACGCGCTTCAGATTTATATAGGCGGGCAGCTGCTGTTCCGGGCCTTATTAAGATTCCTATTACTACAATCACCACTCCCAGCCCACCAACCCATTGCATAAGGCTTCTGAAGAATAAAATGGATTTAGGTAGTATCTCTAAGTCAGTATAAATCGTAAGTCCAGTGCCACTCCAAGCGGACATACATTCAAAATAAGCATTTAAAAAGTCAATGTTAGTGGCATACATTAAGCAAAAGCTTCCCATGAGTGCTGCCCATAACCAAGCTAGTGAAGCAATTATCATACCGTGTTTGAGCTTCAATCGATTATAATCGGAGGGTAATCTTCGAAAAACAGATCCCAGTCCAATTGAAAACAATCCAAATATAATGAATTCAATAAAGTTTGATTCACCGTATATAATGGCTATTATAAGAGGTAAAAGCACAACAGCACCAATGCCTTGCATTATTATGCCTAGAGGATTGGCTATTAATAACAAATCCTTCTTCCCTAGATAGTTTCTCATATAATCTAATCCATAACAATCTAATATATAAATTTCACTAAGAAAGTCTCATCAGTGATAGATTAACTAAAAAATAAGGGATATAATTAAAATAAGTATTTATCGCACTGATTTATAAATTTTGCGTCTATTATATAACTATTAAGGCTATTGGTAAAAATATAATCTATAATAGGAATTGGAATATTGGATTTAATTTATGTGAGAAGAAGATTAGAATTAACTAAGGCTAGATTTCCCAATAGTTAATATTCTCCTCAACCATTATTATTTGGTTTTGATTATTTTTTTTCTTTTTCTATAGATTCTAGTTCTGATCCCATGAACTCTTTAATATCCTTAAGAGTGCTTAATATTTGGGCCGGGAATACTATTGTGGAGTTTTGCTCAGCAGAAATGTTGCTTAAGACTTGCATGGTCCGAAGTTGCAGTGCTACTGGATGTTCGGCTATGATGTCAGCAGCTTCTCCCAGTTTTCCAGCAGCAAGATATTCACCTTCTGCCGATATGATTTTAGCTCTTTTCTCCCTTTCAGCTTCAGCTTGTAGCGCAATAGCCCTTTGCATACTTTCAGGCAATTTAATGTCCTTTATTTCAACTGTGGTCACTTTTATACCCCATGGTTCGCTGTGGTCATCTATAATTTCCTGAATACGGGTGTTCACTTTAGGTGTCTCGGATAAAACCTCGTCTAATGTGAATTGTCCAACAACGCTTCTTACTGTGGTCTGGGAAATCTGGTTAACAGCACGGTTATAATTTTCAATTTCTACTACTGCCCGGTATGCATCCACTACTTTAAAGTAAGCCACTGCCGCAACATCAATGGTAATGTTATCTTGGGTTATGATCTTCTGGGCGGGTATGGGCATAGTTACTATTCTGAGGGATGGTTTGACCATTCTATCAACTAAAGGGATTATGAGTCGAAGTCCTGGTTTTTTAACTCCAATAACTTTTCCTAATCTGAAAACAACCCCCCGTTCATACTGATTCACGATTCTAATAGAAAGTCCCAGTATAATCAGTATCACTATGCCAATAATGATAAGGGTAAATAAATCCATATTTTAACCTCCTTTTCCAAATTAGAAAATTTATAGTTAAATTATATCAAAACTACCTAATAAATTTCACATAGCACTAATGAGAATAATTTTCAGGTTAGTACTGTTTGAAAATTCAAGAACGCAATAAAGTGCTTGATAAAAAGGATCAGTGGAAAATATCGAAGATAATAGGTTATGTGCTTATTTAAACATATTTATAAACAGATATAGTTTCTGAATAATCGTTATTGGTTTGGTGGATTACTCAAAATAATTTACTCATAATTCCTTTTCAAAGTTTACAGTTTATGATAAATTATATATGTTCTGGTAACATAGTCCTTACAGTAATTTCGGTTCATTTTTCCATTTTGAGGGATAATAAATGATAGGGATTATGTCAGACAGTCATGATAACTTAAAAGCCATCAGAAGCGCATTAGATGTATTTAATCAAGCTAATGTGGAGTTGGTTATCCATGCAGGAGATCTCATATCTCCTTTCACAGCAATGGAATTTGAAAAGCTCAATGCTCCTCTAGAAGCTATTTTTGGAAATAACGATGGCGAAAGACAGGGTTTAAGATTGGCATATGAAAAACTATGTGTCTTAGAAGACTTTAAAGAATTAAAAATTAATGGAAGGAAGGTCGCGGTAATCCACGGAACAAACCAGGCCTTGGTTGATGCACTGCAGAAAAGTGGTAATTATGATCTGATTATAAGGGGTCACACTCACAAAACCGATGTTATAGAAGGAAAAACAATGGTTATCAACCCTGGAGAGACTTGTGGCTATTTATCTGGTGAAAAAACGGTTATACTGTTGGATACTGCTGATTTGAGTTGGGAATTAGTTAAACTTTAAATACACTCATTTATTGTTCAATTGATATTAAAAAGATAATATTGTCGATGAATAGTTGAAAATAGGATTTATAAGATTCATGACTACATTAAAAAGTTGAATTGGCTTTAAGGATATTAATGGTGATTATTATTGAAGTATAAAACATTGCTTTTGATGCTAGCAGGTATTGGTGTCCTGGCAATAATGGTGCTATTTATTGGCCCGGAAAAGATAGAAAGTGCCATTAAACAAGCAAATCCCTGGTATGTTATCTTAGCAGTAGTCATTCAATTAGTAATATATTGGCTTTGGACTGAAAGATGGGCTATAACCATTTCTTCATTAGACATATCCATTAAAAGAAGACAATTATTGCCAATGCTCCTGGTGGGATTGGCAATTAACAATCTCACACCCAGTGGTAGGGGTGGTGGTGAACCTGTTCGGGCGTACATTTTGGCTAAATATTCTCAGTCCCCAACTGAAAATGCATTTGCAACAGTTATTGCAGATAGAGGTCTTGATACATTTCCCTTTATTGCATTAGCCATATTAACTATCATTTTGGCAGTTCTTTACATTAATTTACCTCAATGGATGATTATCACCCTTATAATCTGCCTCATTGTTTTAGTCATTATTTTTGCGCTAGCTTTATACATGTCTTTAAACCGCGAATTTGGTGACCGAACCATTAGATGGGTTTTGAGGATTATCAACAAGATTTCAAGTAAAATACATGACAAAATCGAACAGAAAGCCATAAATGCAGTGGAAGGCTTTCAGGATAGTATGAAGATTATGGTAACTGACCGCAAGGTTCTATTATATGGAATACCTTTATCTTTTCTCATATGGGGGCTGGAAATTTTCCGAGTATATGTCATTTTCATTGCCCTGAACATAAACGCTCCTTTGGAGATTATAGGTGTGGTTTTTGTAATTTCAACGTTAATAGGTATGATTCCTTTACTACCCGGAGGTTTAGGGGCTGTTGATGGTATGATGATTCTCCTTTATTCCTATGCTGGAATCCCCCCATCAGTGAGTGCAGCTGCCACCATAGTCGAACGTTTGATATCTTTTTGGATGACAACCATATTAGGAGTAGCAGTTTTACCATACTTCGGTGCTGATGCAGTAGAAAAAATGTCTAAAAAACTTTAAAACTCTAAATAAGTTTTTATTATTTTGTTTTTGCCATAATTTTCATTTTTTAAAACATTTTACAATGTAAATGGAAAAAAATCGCTAGTTAACATTTTTTGCAAGGGAGGGGATGGATCGAATTTCATAAAAATTAAATCAAAAAGATTATAAAAGGATGTAAATCAATCATTATTTATTTGCTAATTAAACACACCATGTCATTATGGACAAATGGAGGTCTTTGAAATGTTGAACGAAGAAATGATGGAAGTTATAGAAAAGGAAAGAGCCTATCTAGCAACCGCCACTCCAGACGGAGTTCCAAATGTTGTCCCTATTGGGTTCATCAAACCACTGGATAACAAGAAGGTTATAATCGCAGACAGTTACATGGTTAAAAGCCGGGCGAATCTGGAAAAAAATCCCAAAGTGTCCTTCGTAGTTCAAGATGCTGCACGATATCCTTACCAGTTTAAGGGAACTGTAGAAATATTTAAAAAAGGCGAACATTTTGATGCTGTTGTGGAATGGGTTAAAGATGTCAATCCTCTGGCTCCCAAACCTAAAGCTGCTGTTGTTATTACAATAACTGAAATATACTCAGTTAAAGTCGGTGACAAAGGTAAAAAGATAGCTTAATTTATTCAAGGAGTGTTATTAATGAAAATTGATGGTGTAACAGTAGAAGACTCATTCGCCGAAGCTTTTGATATATTTGTCTCTAAATTTTTAATAACAGCAGCTACCAAAAAATTCGCAATGATCGCAGCTGAAGAAACAGTTGGTTTTGGGTCATCCGTGATCATGTGTCCTGCAGAAGCAGGAATAGACCGCTATGTCCCTCCTTCCGAAACCCCAGATGGAAGACCAGGATACGTGGTAATGGTCTGCCACCCAAAAAAGGATGAATTGGAACACCAGTTACTTGAAAGAATTGGTCAATGTGTTCTCACAGCTCCAACCACCGCAGTATTTGATGATATGGGGTCAGACGCTGATGAAAAACTCAAAATAGGATTTAAACTTAAATTCTTTGGGGATGGTTATGAGAAGGAAGCTAACATGTCTGGACGGAAAGTTTACAGCATTCCTATCATGTCTGGAGAGTTCGTAATTGAAGGGGAACTGGGAATTAAAAAAGGAGTAGCAGGAGGAAACTTCTTTGTCATGGCTGAAAATCAGACTGCAGCCCTTGTCGGTGCTGAAGTTGCAGTTGACGCTATTGGGAATGTTGAAGGGGCAATAACTCCCTTCCCGGGAGGTATTGTTGCCTCTGGTTCTAAGGTTGGTTCCAACAAGTACAAGTTCATGTCTGCTACTACCAATGAAAAATTCTGTCCCACCTTGTGTGATCAGGTAAAAAGTGAGATCCCTTCAGATGTAAAAGGGATTTATGAAATTGTAATTGATGGTGTTGGCGAAAATGCTGTTAAAGAAGCCATGAAGGTAGGAATAGCCGCAGCAGTAAAAGTATCCGGTGTTAAAAGGATATATGCTGCAAACTATGGTGGAACTCTTGGAGCATACCAAATATGGCTTAAAGATCTGATTCGAGAGTAATTTTTTTTTTTACTCTTTTTCATTTTCCAATTTTTTCGTCATGTTACTGGAAACGCAACAGTATCTGCATTTTCAACAATATCCCATATCTCCTTTTCAGGAAGATCAGCCCCTAATAATAATCCCGATTTGTCAAGGGCTTTGATTATCTTTTCCATGGCATCAACGTCTGCAGCGGACACAGTGTGGGAGTGAATATTCTTGGATATTTTGGATAACGTATCCAGGGATCTCTTGGCATCTGGCTTCATATACTCTTCTTCACATCTTTTAAGGTCTTCATTATCTATCAAATACAATTTTCTGGTAACTACTTGCTTTAAACCCGGAAGAAAATGTTTTGAATCTAATATTTTGCCAGCATTACTTATGATAATTTTTTTGTCATCAGTTGCTCCAGGGTCATGCCGTATTAATAGTTCACTAACCCTTCCATATTCCTTAATTTTGTCGAAAACATCTTCTTTCTTCAAATTTACTCCTAAAAGGAATCCTTTCTTTTTTAACTCATTTTCTACACACTTAAGACTTTTTGTGTCTGGTCCAGTTATGCGGTGGGAATGAATACCTCCACCGGAGAGAGTATAAAGTCTTTCCAAAGCTTCCATTCGGGTTGAATCTTTTTTGAGACTTATTAGGAACCTTTCCATTTCTTTTATATCAGAAACACCAATTTTTCTTTTTAGAGGTTCCTGAAAGCCGGGAAGATAGTATTCAATATCTTCAATTGTACAACCGTGATTTAAGATGATTTCTGCTTCTTCTTTGATATCTAAAACAGAATGGTTTTCAGTGATCTTAATTTCTGGTTTTATAACTACTTCCACAAGCCTACCATATTCGCGAGCTACTTCTTTGATCTCTTCTTCGTTAAGGTCCACTCCTAGAAGGTATTCTTCTTTTTCAAGTTTATTGGCTACTTTTTCAAGAGTTTCCTTGTCAGGTCCTGAGATACAGTGGGAGTGAATTCCACTTACTGATTCATAGATCCTCTCCAAGGATTTTTTCCTTTTAGGGTCTTTATCCAGACTCTCCAAAAATCGGTCCAATTCCTCTATTTTTGTTATGCCAATTTTTCGAGCAAGCGGTTCTTTGAACTCTGGAAGATGATATTCAATGTTTTCAAGGGTGCAACCGTGTTTGAGAATGATTTCTGCTTCTTTCCGAATGTCTGAAACATCATGCATCTCTGTGATCTTCATTATAGTTGGTTGGATGGCTGCAAAATAGATATCTTCAGCACCACTACTTTCTGGGGATATTACCGCATTTGCTCCTGAATGGTATAATCTTTTTATATTCACTTTTTTACTGGCTCTAGTTACTATCCAGATGTCTGGCTGTATTTCTCGGGCAGTTAATGTTATAAAGAGGTTATCAACATCATCGCCAGTGGTGATGATCACTCCCCTGGCGTTTTGGATGCCGGCTTGGGTCATGACGCCTTCATCTGTCGCATCTCCTGAAATGGCTAAAATATTTGTATCATTCCAAAGTTCTTGTTCGACAACCTTCTGGTCTTTTTCTATGATAACAACACTTTGATTTCTTTTTAAAAGTTCTTCATGAACGGCACTGCCTACCCTTCCATAGCCACAAAGTACGAAATGGTTCTTAACAGCTTTGAGCAATCTTTTATGCCTTGCACCGGATGTAATATCTTCAACAGTCATGGAAACCACCATTATGATTAAAGTAAAGGCATAAGCTATCAAACTAGCCCCTCCAAGTACGAGGGTAACCACAAAAAACTTTTGAAGTGGGTTTTGGGGGCTTATATCTCCATAACCCACAGTTGCAGTGGTTATGATTGTAAAATAGATTGCGTTAATAATGTCTAATTTCATTATTAAAGTAGATCCTATAAAACCATAAGTTAACAATGCTATTACTGCAATTATCGGATATTTAATAACTGAAAAAGGAATTGAAGTGACCATGGGCATTGAACTTGGGGCTTGCAAAACATCACCATTACGCAACCAATCTATTTCCTGAATGTATACCTATCAAAAATTTTTTGATAGAAAAACATGTAGGGACATGGTTAAATATCATCTTTATTATAATTATAAGTAGTGATAACATGACCCCAAAGGATATGATGGTTGTCGATGCCAATGCAGATGCCATGGGCATTCCTAGAACTTCTTTAATGGAAAATGCCGGAAGATGTCTGGCTAATAGGATTATCCAAAACAAAAATCCTTGTAAAGTTGCTATTTATGCTGGAAATGGAGGTAATGGTGGGGATGGATTTGTAGCGACTAGATATCTTCTTAATAATGGATTCGAAGTTGATTTATACTTTTTATCTGATCCAGTTCTCATAAACTCAGAGGAAACTAGATTGAATTGGGAAGTATTGGAAAAAATTAGTAAGGGAACCAGTCCATTGAAAATTGAAGTCATCAAGGATTCATCATATCTTAGCCCCACTGATTCAGAAGTGATTGTTGATGCTCTTCTTGGTACTGGTGTCCATGGAAATCTTAAAGAACCCATATCTAGTGCAGTTGACATTATAAATCAATCTGAAGGATTTAAAATTGCTGTTGATGTTCCAACAGGTGTTGATCCAGATTCAGGAATGGTTACTGATAAAGCAGTCCATGCAGATGTAACTGTTACTTTCCATAAAGTGAAAGTAGGTCTGAACATGGCTAGTGTGGAATATGTGGGCAGTATCGAAGTTTGCGATATAGGAATTCCAAAAGAAGCTGAACTCTTTACAGGACCAGGAGATATTTTAAGAATAGAAGATAGGGATAGTATATCCCATAAGGGTCAAAATGGCCGAGTTTTAATAATAGGGGGCAACCGAGAATATTCTGGAGCACCAGCCTTAGCTGCTCTTTCATCACTCGCATTTGGTGTTGATATTGCCCAAGTAGCATGTCCCCAAGAAGTTTCATCAGTTATTAAATCTTATTCTCCTGATTTGATAGTAACCAGTTTGTCACATGATTTTTTAAATCCCAATGATACAGATGAACTAGTTAAATTATCTAAAAACTTTGATTCTGTTGTTATTGGCTGTGGAATTGGCAGAAAGGATGAAACATCTCTAGCAGTTAATGATTTGGCGGTTGAAATCGAAAAACCCATTGTAATAGATGCTGATGCCCTTAAACTTATAGGTCCTGGTGTTTTACCTCGAAGAAATCAGGAAACTGTTATCACACCTCATCCTGGAGAGTTCATAGCCTTTTCAGGCCAAAAAGTTCCTCAAGATTTGGAAAGCCAAATAAATGTGGTTAGGGATGTTTCAACAGAATCAGGAACCACTGTTTTGTTAAAGGGAAAAGTTGATATAATCGCCCAAAATGATAAAGTCAAGTTGAATAGTACTGGAAATCCTGGAATGACAGTTGGTGGGACAGGAGATTGTCTGGCCGGAGTTATTGGGGCCTTAATGGCACAAGGACATTCTGGATTTGAATCTGCATTTTTGGGGGCTTATATTAATGGTATAGCTGGAGATTTAGCAGAAAAAGAGTTTGGTTACAATTTCAAAGCTACCGATCTTTTGAAATATATCCCAAAAGTCTTCATGGACGATTATTTTGATATTTAATCGAATAATTAAAAATTAAAAAAAAATGTGGATTATTATTTTTCCACATTGAATTTCTTTTTTCATATTTATTTTACAGGGATGATTAAGTCCCTTTCACCACCAGGCACGAATTCTCGTAGTGCACCTTTAGCAATGGCCTTTCTTGGTCTGGTAAAGTCAAATGCTAGATCTTTATCAGCAAATGCTACTTTTATAAGAGGGTTCACACAGAAAGCGTCTCCTCGGGCTGCGTGTGGTGCTTGGGCAATTCCTGCGTATTCTGGCTGGTGGCCAACGTTCATGGCGTAGTTAGGGTAGTTAGGACCACGTAATTCGTGGATCAAACCTTCATCACTCCTGATAGATAGGGAGTTGGATGCTCCGCACTGGTCTTGCAAGTCGTAACCGTAGAAACCGAGTCTGCTGTGGGTTTCTTTGTGGAGAATTTGACTTAAGTACCATCCATTGATTCCAGCATTGGAGTTCCCTGTTGCAAAGGCAACTGAACATCCTGCAGCAGCAGAAACAACTGCAGCTCGTTGAGAACCTCCAAAATGGTCTTCAAGGAGAGCGGGGTATTCGTATTGTTCCATTCCGTACATGGTTACTTCGGCGGCTATGTCGTGAACTACTTCAGTGCTTGCTTTGGTTCCACAGATGCCATATTTACCATCCACGTATTCTTTACCGTAATACACGAAATCATCTAGGATGTCGTCAGTGTAAGCTGCTGTTGCGTACTGTGTGAAACCTACTCCGCCGGACATGTAAGAACCTAGCCAGATCTGGTCGTATATAGTGGCTGCTGCTCCAATAACCTCTAGAGAAATTTTTGCAGGATCATCGGATATACGGGATGTTTGAATCATATCAGCCATTACACCGAAGGATATACCTCCAGGCTCATTTGGTCCCCTTGCTCTTCTTGCTGGGAGGATGCTTCCCATTTCTATAACGTCTGCGTGTTTTGCCGCATATGAAAAATCAGCAATAGCTGCTTCACCAGCACATAGTTTATACGCGGCAATGAAACTCATACCAATCTGCATTGCAGACCATCGGGATACAGTTCCACCATCACATACTCGGACTACCATGGATGGAACTCGGCTAATCTGGTATGTTTTTTTGCCAATATATTCTTTGAGCATTTGGGCTTGTTCTTCTGGGAATTCTTTGTTAATATCGATGAGGAATCTGGAATCCAGTTCATCAGCTAAGGTATCATCACCAGTGAACAGTTTGGCGTAGCAGTCACCAACCAGACCGGGGTGAACTTCTACCATATGTTCTTGAACAACTGCACCGCCTGGAAGGGCATGGTTGATAGTTTCCATGTATTCGTTGATAGTTTCGGGAGTAACTTCCACACCTAAACGTTTTTCCAGAACAGAATGAGCTGTATCCATTCCAACTATGATGGTTCTTTTGATATCATCTGAAAGTTGCTGGATTGCAGCGTTGTTACAGAAATGTAGGTCATCTCCTTCCACATAGGTGTCAGTACCTGAAACTTTGTAGGCCATTAATTTCCTCTGACCTAGTGGAACTCCGATGTCTGGGTTATAGAATGGGATTCCTCTTTCTTTTTCAACCTTTTTTGCGTACTCATCAAACTCTTTTTTTCGAGGTGATTGTTTCCAGCCTCCGTAACAGTAAAAATCAGTGTGATTTTCCTTGGGATCTTCATCAAATTTACTTTGTAAAGCTTTTAAAAATAGCTTTTTCTCATTGTTCATTTGTCATCACCCAGTTTTGCTTTTAAATCTTTTTTGAAAACTCCTAATCCATATCCGCCGTCAGTTCTAGATTCGTGTATTGTTAAAACTGCTTCAAGGGCTTCTTTATCTTCTCTTATGCCAACGTTGTCGCTGCGGTAAATGGTGGTGATTTCTTTTAAGTGTTCTTCGTCCATTGGTTCTCCTACATCTACAGGTGCATCGAGTGGTCTTCCTACTTGGTCTTTAATGTAGGAGACTTGTCGGGTTTTTTCATTGTATACGTATCTTTGCAGAGCATCGAACATTAGTCCGTTTTCATCTAATCTTAGTGAGTGTCCATGTACAGTTGCTCCTCTTAAACCGGTCTTTGCAGGGTCAAAGAATTCTGTTTCTAGTAATGTTTTTGAAATTTTTTCCAAGTCTAGTTCTCGAATTTCAATAACTTGTCTTCCAGATAGAGTTCCGGTGTCCACTCCTCTGAAACGTGACATGTAGGTTCGGGCCCGGTCGTAGGGGTGTGCAGGTGCGTTGTACATTGAATCTGCAAACTGTACGTATCTGATTCTTGTTCCTTGTTTTGCTCCGGGAATTGGATCAACCAATTCTTTCATCATGTCTTCATCGAAATCCATTTCATCCAGGGGAGGGTGAACGGTTTTGTAATTTTCTCCAGGATTTCTGTGACCTAAAACGCTAACAATATCTTCATCATTAATATTTCTGATTTTTTTCATCTCAAAATCTGGATCCATATGATTCCGACGATTTTGAGCTATTTTTGTTTCTCCAGGTGTGTACTGGGGTTTGTATGACATATTTAATCACCTAATTAACTTCACAGTTTCTTTGGAATTTGTTTTGGGATCAACTATTCCCACTAGGCTGGGATCAAAATTTTCTTCAATACCGTAACCTAATTTCAGATAATCTGATACAGTAGTCTTTGTTCTTGTGAATGAACCTATTTTCACGTCAAAACCGAAGTTTAATATTTTTTCAAGAATATTTTTTGTATCGGCAACGAATTCTTCCAGATTTTCTTCTTTTACAGTGACTACTATTTCTCCAACAGAAACTAAAAGTTCCACTTTTTTTCCTTTTACAGTAATGGTCTTTCTATCAGGATGGTTTACACTGATTCCTCTTGCAGGGCCATATCCCACAACATTGGGCAAAGATTCTCCGTTTACTAGAAATCTAAGGGATCCTTTTAGTTCCAGTAATTCATTAAGAATGGTTTCAGTGGTTTCTGGTTTCAAGCGTCTGTGAGGGAATATTTTCACATCAATGGCCTTGATTGGTTCCATCTTGATCACCTGAACCAAATTATATTTCTTCTTTTATTTCGCGAGCACCATCAGCTACGTATTTGAGTGGCTCTTTGAAATACTCAATATCGCTGTATATGTTTCCAACCATTCCTGATGTCATTTCTGGTGAGAACATTTGTGTTCCTGCGTCCAAACACATTGCTGCTGCTGTACATGGTATTGCAAATCCTTTACTGTGTCTGGTTACAACGTGGTTTCCGTGGAAGATTCCTGGACCTCCTCCTCCATATATAGAGTGGGAGAAAAAGCTCATTCCAACTCCAGTTCCCTCTACACGGCCATAATCTGCACCGGGTAGGCTGGTTTCAAATTCGAGTATATCATTGTAGTACAGTAAAGTGGATGCAACTCCCTGAGCTGCTCTAGAAGCCCCAATATTCACTATAACTGAACTTATTAATCCTGCTGCTGCGTATGCATTCCATAATGCCCAGTCTACTGGTTCGTAGATATTGTATCCTGATGGCATTGTTTTGGCCACTTTGATAACTCCATCATCAAGTGCTCTTTCCACCAGGGAGGTTACAACAGTTCCAACAGTTCCTTTACCATTTTCTTTAACTAAGTCAAATACCAAGTTATTAGCATTTAAACCCTGATATGCTAATCCTAATAAATGGAATCTTTCAAAAGCTCCTACTGAATCTCCCATTTCAAAGTTGGCTGTTTGTTCCAAGATTGAAGATAACGCTACTGCGTTTAGAGTGTTTTTCTTGGTAATGGCTACCACGTGGTTGGCAGGAATGTTTCTTAGGCCGTATCCCATACCTTCCAGCATTTGTGGTGGGCCTAGTAGGGCGGTGACATTGGCACCTGCAAAATCAACTGATTGTGGGTATTTTCCTAAAACAGCGGTTTTAACTGATGATGCCTCGAATTTGTCAACATCAAAAGTGTCGATGATGGCTTGCACAACTGCTGATCCTGTGACCATTGTTGAAACAGTGTAATCTCCTGCCATTTTTAGTCTTTGGGAAGGTAATTGCACTAAAAGCTGGTCCCCTTTGTTGATGAGTTTTAAGTTGAAGTCATCTTCATCATCAACACGGATCATTTTTTCGATTTTTTCTGCTATGATATCAACGTTTTCTACAATTGGTAGTTTTAATTCTCTACCTGGAATAAAATTAGATTTTCCGCCGTAAGCTGCTTTTTCCAATGATTTTTCAATCCCGGATAAGTTTACTGCAACGGACCGTTTGACTTCTTGTACAATGTTTTCTATTGTAGGGTTTAACATTGGACTAACTGCTTCTAGAGGAACATCACTCTCTAAAAGCTTTCCATCTGCGCCATATAGGTCTATTTTGTCTTCATAGGTTGGCATAACGTTTACACCTCTTTAATTTTTTAAGGGGGTTGAAGAAGAGACTGACAAAGGTCTCTCTTCGAATCTGTAGGGGGAATGTGATTGGTGAAAAAGATCCAGACTGTTTTTGTGCCTATCAAATGTCTGGATCAATCATGAAACTGTGAGCATAAATAAAATATTACTACTAGTGATAAAATAACCAATAATTATAAACTTACTACTGGTTAGTTAGTAACCAGTGGTAAAACTTTATAAGAGTTTCGATTTGATTTTTTTAAAAAAGTTTATAAATAAAATCCAAAATTTCCATTAATATGATCTAAAGCAAACTCATACAATGGTTTAATTTTAAAAAAATAAATTATTTTCGAATAAAAATAGAATTACGTAATATTAAGCCAATAATATTACCTTACCTCAATTAAATTAGAATATTAGCTCATAATGTTGAAATTCTTTTTTTTTGGTTATTTAATGAAAATTGTAATAGACCGAGGAATTGCTAATTGGAAGAGTTCATTATCATATATCTGATTAATTTTTCAACATCAGCAACGAATTTATCATGATCAATTCCTCGACTTTCAAGGATTTTTTCATGATCTAGAGGAATATTTGACATTTTTTTAGAAATTGATGATAATAATACAGCTGCTTCAACTGGATCTACATCCGGACGAATGGTGCCATCGTCTATACCGGTTTTGATAGAATTACACATAATAATTAATCTTTCTGAACGCAATTCCATGATCCTTTTTAAATATTCATCAACCAAATTTTCCTCATCCAAGCTTGTTTTAACTACAAATTCTCCATTAATCTCAGTTATAACGTCATGAATATGATTTTCATCTATTATTTTCTTTATATCAAATCTTCCTGATTGGAAGTATTTATAAATCCGCATATAATCTGGATAATCATTTGTGAAGTTATTATAAGCTTTTCTAAAAGCCGAAACTTTATCAATTCCAGTTTTTGATTTTTGAACTTCAGCTTTTATAGTGGAATTCAATATTAATGTACCCCGCAAGACAATAGAAAAAAAAAGTTCTTCTTTATTATTAAAGTAGAGATAAAGAGTAGCTTTACTCAGTTCAACTTCATTAGCAATGTCATTCATGGAAACATCATCATACCCACCTGCAAAGAATAATTTTTCAGCAGCATTAATGATATCATTCCTTCTTTGTTCCCTTTCTCTTTTCCTCCGATCTTTAATGGACATTACTTTACCTCTAAACAATGGTTAATAACTGACCTAGAGTTATTGTAATACTATGGTTTAATAGTATGGAAACAATTAGCTTTTAGTTATTTGTTTATTTTGATACTTTGAAAAATTAAATTTCTAATGATAACTCTAAAATTCTCATAACTTATAAAAAAACATCTCTGGTTAATAGAAACCCAATGCTTTGGCGAAAATTAGCACACCAACACCAAAAATTCCCCCAAAACCCGCGACCAAAACTGATAACACGTTGATAGGGATCTTGAAAAAGGGCAATATGTTCCAGACAAATAGTAATATCCATCCAGTTAACATGTGCAAAAGAATGCTAAAAGCAATTTTTCCCAGTTTAAAGAGAATCCCTATCCCAATAACTCCCAAAACCACTAGGACAATGACAATAATAATCATAGTCAAGATATCCATATTAGCATTCCTCGTTCATCTAAAACAATTTTAATGGATTTATAATTTTTTAACAAGTTCTTTTACTATTTTCGGCGACAAACATCCTGATAACAAGCTGCTTGTATTCCATAGTTTTTAACCATGCCTGCAATTTCTCTTTGATCCATTTCCTTATCTTCAAAGGACACGGCTTCCTCTTGGTACAAACTAAATGGTGATTTTCGTCCTAAAATGCGTATACTACCTTTGTGCAATTTCAAACGTACATTTCCACAAACTCGGCCCTGCATATTGTCAATAAGCTGATCCAAATCATCTCTTAGTGGTTCATGCCATAATCCATTATAAACTAGTTCAGAATAGGTTAATGATACAATTTCAGAGAACTTAATCTCTTCCCTGGTTAAAACCAGTTGTTCTAAGGCACGATGGGCTGCAATTAAAAGACAAGCACCAGGTGTTTCATAGTTTTCCCTTGATTTAAGGCCGATGATACGGTCTTCCATAATGTCAATCCTGCCAATTCCATGCATGCCGGCAACTTTATTGCATTCTTGGATAATATCAAGAGGGCCCATTAGTTCTCCGTTTATTTCGGTTGGAACTCCTTCCTCAAAGGATATTTCAATAATTTCTGGTTTATCAGGAGCATCTTCGGTGGAACAAGTCCAACTAAAAGCTTTTTCAGGGGTTTCCACCATAGGATCCTCTAGAATATCACCTTCTATTGAACGCCCCCACAAGTTTTCATCAATACTGTAAAGCTTATCTGAAGGGAGTGGAATTCCATGGGACTTTGCATAGGCAATTTCTTCACTTCTCGTTAAGTTTAAATCCCTTATTGGTGCTATAACATCACTATCAGAATAAGATCTAATGATAGACTCAAAACGGAATTGATCATTTCCTTTACCAGTACAACCATGAGCTATAGCAGTGGCACCTACTTTTTCAGCGAGTTCAACAATTTTAATGGCAATAAGTGGTCTGGCTAATGCAGTTGAAAGTGGGTAACCCTCATAAACAGCATTGGCCTTTATTGCTCGGAAGATAAATTCACGAGCAAATTCCTCTTTAGCATCTATGGTATAATGTTCAAGCCCCATTTCAGTTGATAATTTGGCAGGTCTTGTTATTTCATCCTCAGGTTGCCCTACATCAACACAGGCAGTTATAACTTTTTTATCATATTCTTCTTCAAGTAATTTTATGCATACTGAGGTGTCCAGCCCACCGCTGAACGCCAGAACAACTTTTTCCATTTTTAAATCTCCTCAATTCTTATCCTTCATTGATGTTTTTGTATAGTTAGAATAAATATTGATTTAGTTTTGATGGCAGCAATATAAAAAACTTTATAAGAATTGTTGTAAATCTTATTCTCCAATTTTACCAAAATTCTTTTTTTAAACAGATTGCAAAATTGCAATATTCCTCGAAAAATACAATATCTTTTGGATTAACCTTTGAAAACATTTTTCAACTGGTTCCAGTATAGATGAAAGTGGAATAAGGTGCTAACTACCATGATAATGGCAAATTCAGCGTGCCAAAAATCAATGGTCAAATTCCAGGAAGATCTTATGCTTTGGCTAACAACTATCATCAAGATCAAACCAGTTACTCCAGTTACCAAAAAGCTGAAAATCAGGACATAATTCCAAATTTTATAGAAAATATCTCTCTTTAATCGGTTTTCTAAATAAAAAAGGTAAGTAACCAAATAGATGATAAGGGTGGTTATAGAGAGTGGAACTAGATAATAATTTCCTTTCGGAACAAATTTTGCTTTTTGAGTATCTAAAGAGCTAATATTCACACCAATGTCTCCCTTTTTGCCTCTGTGCTCATTATCTGAGCTGTTATTGAGGGACGATCTTGAAGGAGATTGGGAATGGTCACACACACCATCTTGATTTGTATCCTCATATCGTGGGCATTGACCAGGAAACGGATCATTTACGAGGCCATATGGGCAATCATTCCAAGCATAAATGACAATCGGAGTTAAAAAAATAATAAAAACCAATAAACATATTTTTTTCAATATTTTCCCCCCTTTTCTTTCCTTAGAGGGATATCTGGGATTTTAATGTTCTTGGATGACTTCCAGTAGGAGTGCATGTGAAACAGGGCAATCCAGAACATGGACATGCCAAACTTAATGTGCCAGTATAAAAAACTCTGACTAATTGGCAAAGCCAAACCACATTCAACAAGGCTTAAAAGCGTTAAACCCGCTCCAGCAGACACTAAAAATGAAAATAGAATTAATATATTCCATAAACGGATATGAACAGCCCTGCTTATAAAATTCTTATGATAAAGGGTGTAACTCCCAAGATAAGCTAATAACAACAGAATAGACACGATTATAAAGTCATAAATCATAATAATCCTGAATGACCTTTTTTTATATAAATTTTCTTAATTTATCCGATTGATAAAAATTCTTCACTTAGGATAATTTAATATATCAATTGAGTATTAATGTGTTTTAAAAGTTAATTGTCATGATGTAATATATAGATCACCATCTGGTGAAAAAATGCAAAAAAAGAGCAAATTTGTCCTCGCAGCGATAATTCTGCTTTCAGTCTTTTTAATAGTTTACATTGGATATTCAGTTTTCATGCCACCTGTTGGAGTTAAAGATCAACCTATAAATCAGTCTAGAGAGATCCTGGCAACAGTAGATCTCCCTCAAGTAGAAATTGCCAGTAATATGTCTGTTGATCAAGCCATCCAAAATCGGCGTTCAGTCAGAAGATTCAGTGCAACTCCTCTTAGTTTAAAGGATGTTTCACAACTGTTATGGGCTGCTCAGGGCATAACTGATTTTGAAAGGAATTTTAGAACCACTCCTTCTGCTGGGGGTGTTTTCCCAATGGAAATCTATCTGGTTGTAGGTAATAATGGCGTCCAAGAATTAGAAGCAGGAATATATCATTATAATCCTTTCAATCACACATTAGAAATGATTGTAAGGGGTGATATGAGATATAACTTATCACAAGCTGCACATAAACAAAAATGGGTGAATGACGCTCCTATTAATCTGATAATCACTGGAAATTATCTTAAAATGCAAAACAAATATTCCGATAAAAATTTATGCACCCGATTTGTGGACATGGAAGCAGGCCATATTGGCCAAAACATATATTTGGAAGCAGCATCCCGTGGGCTGGTAACAGTGGCCATAGGTTCCTTCTATGATGATCAGATGATAAGTCTTTTCAAGTTACCTGCTAATGAAACACCTCTTTACATTTATCCAGTTGGCAACCGAGGATAATTAGTAAAAAAATCTGAGTTTATGGGGAAAATAAGTCTTACACATGATGAAAGCTTTTTAATCTTCAAATTAGATTAATACTTCGATGGTTTAATGGGGTTTGCGGTGAACAATATGCAAGTTGATATTTCAACTATATCGCAAGATACTGGAGGGGATATTACTCTGAACAAAAAGTTCATGAAACATTTAGCCCCTGATAAGATTGGAAAGAATATTATTGAAGTGGCAAAAAATGGAACTCCTCTTTTAAAACTGGGTTCTGGATCTCCTCGTATTTTTTTATGCGGTGGAATACATGGTAATGAACTTCCACCTCAATTAGCGTTTTTTCAACTAATTGATCATCTAAAAAATAAAAAAATTAGAGGAACAGTATTTATGGTGCCCATAGCCATTCCTTATGCTACCATGAAGAATTCACGCAGGTTTCAAGGATGGGATATGAATAGAAAGACGTCTAAAGAAGGATACATATCAAATACAATCTTAAAAACCGCTCAAAAGTTAGAAATTGAAGCTGCAGCAGATTTTCACTCAACCCAGCCCCATAGTAATCCTGGAGTGGAAAGTGTTTTTTGTTCTAAAGAACCTTGTTATGAGAGCTTTAAAATAGCTGAACATATAACCAGTCAGACATCTTCCAAGGTCATATCACAGGAAAAAGCAGGTACTTTGTATGGTGGAGCCTTGGAAGATGAGTTAAACATTAGCAAAATACCTGCAGTGACGTGTGAAGTTGTTTCAAGAAATGGATTAGTAGATTCAGGGAGTGTCGAACGATCTTTTCTCCAGATGAAGTCATTTATGGAGTTTTTTAAGATTATTTAATTATTTTCCTTTAATTCAAATATCATGATAGTAAGAGGATAAAGCTTATATCAAGCATCATTTTTAACTGATCTTATGTCTTCTTATAAAAAACATATTTTATTTTCACTTTTAATGGTAATTCCATTCTTTCCAGATGTATATTATTTGTCTCTGGCTGTTATCGGTGCTTCGATGGTTGATCTGGATAACAGTTTTCGTTACAGAAACTTGTTTATAATGGCCTTTTCAGGAGGAATTCTGGCATTTATATTACTATTTTTAAATTTAACTCCGTTTCCAGGCATATTACTCATTAGCATAGCATTTTTTTTCTTTTTAGCCCAACACAGGGGATTTGTCCATTCAATTCCCGGGATATGTTTGACATCATTCTGTCTGGCAATTTTCGTTTTAAGTTTCCAAAACATTTTAATCCTTTTTAAAGTAGATTACATGGTGGCAATTTACTTGACAGCAATAATAATAGGGGTCATGATTCTTAATAGGGGGGTGTTGATTTTATATGCTTTACTTGTTTCTGTTGGAATCTTTTTGATGCCTGAAACCAATTTTAACTTTTTATACATCTACACAGCACTATTTGTTGGTTCTTTAAGCCATCTGATTCTGGACCTCTTCACTGGGAATGGTGTTAAACTTTTTGAACCACTGTGGAAACACAGTTATGGAAAATTAGCAGGATCATTCTTTCTAGTGTTATGGGCAATTTTCGTAGTTATATTTAATTTTTACCCTGGAAATGATTTTATTCTTACCCTGAACATGTTTATTAAAAATTTAGCCGAGTATTCTAAATATAAATTATATTAAAACGTTGTTAACATTTATTTTTAAGAAAAATTTTCAGGAGGATCTGAATTCATTTTAAAAAATGAGAAATAATTTTTTTAAAACATAGAAATTTGAATAGGGTCATCTAGATGCTAATTTTGAAGTTTTCCCCCCCATTAAAACACCACACCCGACATACTCCAGCAAGATTAAGCCTATTCAAGCTAATTTATCACTTCATGGCTTAATAACTTATTTTATTGGAAAAACCATAGATTTACAAATTTTAAAACGTTATTTGCCTATTATTTTATAGTTTTCAATACAATTACAGAATATTAAGAAATTTTAAATAATTGAAATAAATAAGTATTAGATGGATATAATTATTATATTAATAAAACTCATCATGGTTTTTTCATGAATTCTAGTTGCGAATATTGTCAGATCATTGGCGGATATGGAAAACTCATTTGGGAGACAACCTACTGGAAAATATATCTTGCACCCAGTCAACGCTATCTGGGAACTTGTGTGGTAGCCCTAAAAAGGCGTACTCAAGATTTATCCCAAGTCAATAATGAAGAATGGATTGATTTTGCTTTTGTCGTTAAAAAACTTGAAAACTCACTGGAAATAAATTTTAACCCCACACTTTACAATTGGAGCTGTTTTAAGAACTCTACTTTCCGGAGTAAAAATCCTAATCCAGAAATTCACTGGCATTTTATTCCTAGATATAAATATCCAGTGGATTTTGATGGTATTGTTTTCAAAGACCCTGATTTTGGCCATATTCCTCTTCCAATAAAAAAAGAGATTCCAGATAAAACAATGGAAAAATTGGCCCAAATAATTAAAAAACCTTTAATTTCAAACATCTAAGGTTTAACAGGTTGTAAAATGATCCAAATAAAAAGAGCATACGAAGAAGCAAATGAAACTGATGGTTTTAGAATATTAATTGATCGCTTATGGCCCCGTGGTTTAAGCAAGGAAAAACTGGGGATAAATCTATGGCTTAAGGAAATTGCCCCATCCAATGAACTTCGAAAATCATTTGGACATGATCCTCAAAAATGGGAAGAATTCCGAGACAAGTACACTGATGAACTCAAGGAAAAAACAGATCAATTAGAACAAATCAAAAAAATTGAAGAAAAAGAAGGAAATTTAACTCTAATATATGCAGCTAAAGATGAAAAACATAACAATGCTGTGGTTTTATTAGAAATATTAAAAAATTATTAATAAAATTTTTTTTTGGGTACAGTTTTATGATTTTAGAATCAATTAAAATGGTTTTTACTTATTATGGGGCACTGTAGTTTTTTTCCCAACCACACTATATAATTGGGATGATTAATATTGTTCTGATTGCTGCCAAGTAATGCAGTATATTCTCAGTTTTTTTTAATAATTCAGGGGCAAATATCTGTGAAAAATACTATTTACCATTAAATATGATGATATTTTTTGCTATGTTATCCAACTTTTTCTTAAATTCGAGTATTCTTCTAAATTTTTACTTTTTAATGATAACGGGGTACTTCCTCTTCTAAGACATCCCACAACATGGATCAGAAGATGGAAATGTCGTTTTTATAAGGAGTTAAAATTAATTTAGTTATCTTTATATATCAT
>DUPR01000010.1 GCA_012838205.1 Methanobacterium sp. | reverse complement strand
AAATCATAATTCACACTAAACCAGATAAAAAAGAAGAAAAAGTTTGCTGCAGGCCTCCTCACCATTAATTAGAATCTGGCTGTGTTGGGGGGCCTACTTTTATATTTATTACCAGTTTAACAGAGTTCTTCGGAGTTCTTTCTCTGATTCGGCTATCAACTCTATTTTTTCAACCTTAACATCTTTATCCTGCAAATATTCTGCTATTTCAGTCGGACTGGTACTTTCATCAACATCAAAAAGAATGGAACCATTTTCCCGGGACAAAGCACTAGCACCATAATGGGATAAAACATCAAAAGCCTTCTCCATATCACTAGTCTTCACCCGGAAAGAACGGGTCTTATGGGCAATCTGGGCAATGTCAATATTCATCCTCTGCAACACTATAAGAACGTGCTTATCCAGAGCATTTTCCATAACTTCAACATCAATAGTATCCTTTTTCAAGTTAATACGCACAGCCTGACATATCTGAGCCAAATCCCTTGAATGGGCAAAACTAGGCTGCAAACCCTCCCCACCATTTCTCGTGGAGATATAAACTTTTTTAAACCTTTCCATTGCTTCAGACTCATAGGTTTCACCCAGCTTAACCAAGTTTCTCCGGAAAACTTCTTCCACTTCATCAATCTCAGGATTTTTAAGGAAAATATGGAGTGGGGCACGTCGAAGGTGAGCTTCATCCATAATACTAATATCCAAGTTAGTGGAAAAGGCAGGGATGAAATGGGTTTGCAGAATAACCGGAACACCACGCACATAAACCACGTCTTCTTTATTTTCCATAGGCACAATTAAACGGTTTAGGATAAGTTCATGATCATCACGCTGCCTTCCCAAATCATCAATAAGCAACACACCACCGTTAGCCTTAATTTGCGGAGAAGTTTCATAAACCCCCTTATTCGGATCATAATTCGTTTCCAACTGGTTCAAACTCAGTTCAGCCCCTGTTAATACGAATGGGGCGTAAATTTTAACCCAACGAGGATCATCAGGTTGTTCTTTGCACATTTTATGGAAATCAGGGTCGTAGAGTTGTATGATTTTCCCACCAAATTCTATGTACTTGGGGATTACCAGTGGTGGTAGTAATCGGGGCATGGTACTGATAATAAAAGTTTTACCAGTTCCTGGTGGTCCGTAAACAAAAACACCCTTACTAATAATGGAAGATTCTATCAGGGCTTCTTTAGCATATTCAACACCCACCACTTCATTGAAGGTGTCATGCACCACTTCAGATGGTATTTTAAGGGGGTGTCGATGGTTCATCTGAAGCTTCATGATCTGAAAATACTCATCATAAGGAACCGGGGCCATACCAACATAGGGATTGTCCTCAGAAATACTCTTAGATTTTTCCCGTCCTTTCATAGTTATGGTGTACTCAACACTTGAAAACAAGAACCCTCCACTAACCGGGGCACAAAAACCACTTTTTTCCATCTTGCTTAAATGTTTCTCAAGAATATCCCAATGGATTCCAGTTAATTCATTAATGGTACTTGTTTTCACTGTTCCATAACTGGCAATTACTTTTAGTAATAAACCCTCCACAAAGCTTTCAGAAAGCTCCAAATCATCTAAATTTTTCGGCTGTTTCAGGGCTTTGAAAATTTTTTCCATCTTCTCATCATGATAATAACTCATTCAATCACCAAATCTCTTTTCACCCACAAATTTTTTCTCATAAACTATATTAAAGTAAATTTTTCACCTGGCTGATGTCTGACACCACTTTAACATCGAGATCTTCTGTTTTAATCAGCTCTTTTTCATCAGCAGAAAGTTGAGAGTTAACTAGTATGGCTGACATCCCAGCATTTGTCGCACCTAAGATGTCTTCACTGAATTTGTTCCCCACCATAACTGATTTGTTGGCTTGGCATCCCATACGGTCCAGTGCCATCTGGAATATTTCATAGTCCGGTTTTTCAGACCCAGCCTCCTGAGATGTGACCACATCATCGAAAAAATGGTAAAGCCCCAGTCTGATGAGCTTTTCCCATTGTTTAATGGTCAATCCATTGGAGATCACTCCTAACTGGTAATCATTTTTTTTAAGATGCATAAGAGTAGCCACCGTGCCTGGGAAAAGTCTTAATAAAGCAAATTTCACGTTATGGTAGGTGATCATTCCCAGAGCAATGAGTAACGGTTTTTCCTCCCCATAAACTCTTCTGGTTAATACATTGAAATGTTTATCATAGTTGGATCCTTTCTCTTTAACAATTTCCCTGAGAAGTAAATAGGATTCCTTATGGGATAATGGCAGACCAGCATCGATCATTGTTCTGAGGGCTGCTTTCCGTGCCAGTTCAGCAAAACCAGAAGTGTCATACAAGGTATCATCAATATCGAAAAAAACAGCTTTGATCATTTTTATCTGCCTATTCCATTTTTTTTAATACATTTCATGTAATCTTATAACGGGAGTATCCATCTATTTTAAGAATATTATCACAAATAATCAGATTAAACCATTAACACATTTTTTTTAGTTTTCATAGGCAATATTATTTTTTTTTTAAGGGGATCATCAAGGCATTGATCTTATCCATTTATAATCTATTTCTTCTTTGGCACAAATTATAATTTGGATGAAAAACTTTTCATTTTAGTATTTTATATTTCCAACATTAAATAACAATACTATAAATAATAATTGGGGACTGATGATTTAGCCAAGTACAGCTGTAGTATGGTTGAATTTTAGTTTTAATCATAAAAAAGCATCTAAACTACTTTGTTTTTGTTTGTGAACCATTTCTTCCTGAGAATAACCAAGACTATCAATTATCCTGGAAATTGCAGGCAGAACTTGGTTGTCAATGTAATAGGATGGGTCATAGTTTGCCACATCTGCATCTTCCAATGGTTCTGCACGCTGGCTTATGGGTCCTTTACCTTTAACTACTATGTATCGGATTATGGATCCACGCCCTACCTTCCGCCCCTTTGCAATGGCTTTTTTTGCAGCCAGTACATGTGGAGCTTTTTGTTTATACTTATCCGGATTTTTGGTTAGTTGGGTGTGAATTACCAGATCTTCAAGGGGTATTTCACCATTCTTTATACGGATGATAACATCCTTAATGATCTTGGCTGCTTTTTCTGGTGATGCATCTTTTAGGATGGCCATCATCACTTTTTCCTGAGTTTTTTTAGCTACCGGAGCCCAATCTCTCCTAACTAGCTCCAACCCTTTAACCACAATTTTACCCTCTTGTATCAGGGCGTACCTTTTTTTAGTGACAAAAAAGCCCCTTTCATAGAATCCTTCAAATTCCAGTTCCATTCCCGGGGGAAGTTCATGGTTGACTGAATCCAGGAACTGGTCAACCTTTTCTTTAATTTCTTTTTGCAAATACACACCAATTTTAATGGAATTTTTAGTTAAGGACTTTCAAGTGATGTTTTGGTGTATTTTGAGAAATAGTAGAATTTGCATACAAATAGTTCTGTATGCAAATAACTTAAATATTATTCAACGATTATTCCATTAATTATACCATCTTGTCCAGGTCGTGAGGTCACCTTAACTTTACCTGCACTGGTTTCTAGGACTGCCCCTTTAGTGATGATGTTTCTTCTCACAAAGTGAGCATTGGCATTGTTTTCCACTACACGTATTATATCGGCCAAGTCAACCTTTTGGGTTTTAGGGTTGACTACGTTAATTTTCTGTTCATTGGTGAGCCGGATTTTTTCGTTACCACCTTTGGTTCTGATTGTTTTAATTTTCCGGTCTCCGATTTTGGTTTCAGCAGCTTGTCTGCCAAATTCCTTTTTCCTTTTGTTACGATTACTTTTCGCCCGCGCACCACTTGGTTTTCTCACGGATGTTCCTTGCCATATCGCCATTAAATTCACCTCTATTATCCTAATTTGAAATTTATTCCAATCTATTTTATCAAAAAAATCATGGAAATTCTTTATTGAATAATTCCTTGGAGCGTAAAAAAGTCTTCCTGAGTCTTCAACTCCAGATGTTATGGTTTTAATGTGTATGATATATTAACCTTTCCCCTATTTGAGTATGAACACAATAGGAGTTTGATTTGAAATGGAATAAAAGTATGATATTAACCTTCCCCTACCCGAGTATGAAATGCTGCATTGGAAGATATTATAATTCCCACACTTAATCCTCAAATAATTATCATATTTAACACGATTTTACTGGATGGGTTTTTGTTAAAATTATCTGCTTCAAAACACAGTTTATTGTGATATTTTTTAAAAAAAAGATATGTAAAAAATATTAGTAAGTGAATAATTAAATCTATTATATGAAAATCAGATTCAGTAAGTGTAAAATCAGAATTTAAGCTTATCAGATATAATTATTCAAATTAAAAATATCAGGTATTGTGAGAGATATCATGAATAATGCTCTAGAATTACGGAAATTTGTGGCTCCTGAATTCATCTTTGGTTCTGGTGCCAGATTGCTGGTGGGACGTTATGCTAAAAATTTCGGTGCACGCAAAGTGTTAATTGTCACTGACCATGATGTAATGGCTGCAGGATTAGTTGATCCTGTTTTTGAAGCTTTGAAAGATGAAGGAATTGATTATGAGATATATTCTAACATTAAACCAAATCCCACAGTCCAACAAGTTACAGAAGGTTCCAAATTTTATCTTGACAAAAACTGCAATTTTATTGTAGCAGTGGGTGGGGGAAGTCCTATGGATTGTGCGAAGGCCATAGGGATTGTCAGTTCTAATCATAAGGAGGTGCGTGAATTTGAAGGTGTGGATAAAGTTCTGATTCCTTCACCTCCACTGATCTGCATTCCAACAACTGCAGGAAGTGCTGCAGATGTGTCTCAATTTGCCATAATCACTGATAATGATCGGAAATTGAAGATGGCCATAGTCAGTAAAACTGTAGTTCCTGATGTTGCCCTTATTGATCCAGAAACAACACTCACCATGGACAAATCACTGACCATATGCACTGGTTTTGATGTTTTAAGCCACGCAGTTGAAGCATTTGCCTCAAATGCCAGTTCACCAATAACTGATTTACATGCACTGGAAGCCATACGTTTAGTATCACAAAACATCATACCCACCAGTAATGATCTTAAGAACATTAATTTAAGGGGAAAGATGATGTTAAGCAGTCTCCATGCTGGATTAGCCTTTTCAAATGCAAGTTTGGGATTGATACATGCAATGGCCCATAGTTTAGGCGGATTTTTAGATTTACCTCATGGGGAATGCAACGCCCTGCTACTGGATCATGTGCTTGATTTCAATTTTGACTCAGAAATCCAGAAATACAGGAAGATAGGCAAAGCTTTAGGGCTGGAACTTGATGGTATGAGTGATTATAATGCTAAAAAAGTTATCCTCAGCCGAATAAAAGATTTAAAATCCCAGGCTGATGTAACTTATACTCTTAAACACACCGGAGTCACCCCTGAGGATATTCCTGAACTGGCAAGAAAAGCCATGAATGATGCTTGCATCATCACTAACCCTAGAAAACCAACACAGAGCGATGTTGAGGAGATATTTAGAAATGCGCTCTGATAATGAAAATAATTGGGATTCCATACGCGAGAAAATAATAGGGTTAGGGGAACAATCAATTAGAAAAAGTTATTACCCTGAACTACAACAACGTATTTCTGAGTTGGAACGATTCAGGGCATTATTAGATGAAACTAACGATGCTATTTTTCTTTCAGAAGTTTCTTCGGGTAAATTTGCCGATTTTAACAATTCAGCATGCGAACAACTGGGATATTCTCCTCAGAAATTGTCTGAAATGTCTGTTCAAGATATTATTAGTCCTGGTGAAATCGAAGGCATGAAACATATTATTGATAATTTAGTTGAGGGTAGGCAATTTAAAAACCGCCTCACAGTAGAAACATTCCTAAAAAGGCAGGATAATTCCCTGATAAACGTGGAGATCAACATTAGTTTGGTGTGTTTTAGTGATGATGACTATATTGTAATGGTGGCCCGTGACATTACTGAGCGTAAAGAATTTGAAAACGCACTCAAATCTTCCATTAAAGAAAAAGAAGTCTTAATCCGTGAGATACATCATCGGGTTAAAAATAATATGCAAATTATCTCAAGCCTACTGAACCTGCAAAAACAGTATGTCCATGATGAAGAAGCAGGTAATGTTCTACTGGAAAGCCAGAATAGAGTTAAATCAATGGCTATGATTCATGAAAAACTTTATCAAACACAAAATTTTTCAGAAATTAACTTCGGAGACTACATCACAAGTCTAGTGGATGATCTTTTTTCTTCTTATGGCTCATATTCAAGGCGGATCAAAAAGAAGATGATATTTGATGAGATAATGTTGGGACTGGAAACTGCCATTCCCTGTGGCCTGATTATCAGTGAACTTGTGACTAACACTCTTAAATATGCTTTCCCCAACCAAATGGAAGGTGAATTTAGAATTGAAATGTATGAAATTGATGGATTTTACCATCTAATTATCAGTGACAATGGGGTGGGTATTCCGCCCAATCTTAACTTTGAAAAAACAGAAACCCTAGGATTGGTACTGGTTGATAGTCTGGTCAATCAATTGGAAGGTACAGTTGAACTAGAAAGAAATGGTGGAACTAAATTTAAAATAGTCTTCAAAGAGTTAAAATATGAAGAACGGTTTTAATCCGAATCAATTCCCAAAAAAAATTATTTTGAGATGAAATCTTAAACTATTGCTGTTTTAAAGATATTTTCAGACTTTTTGGGTTTATTAAACTACTTATCCTGGTCATATTAATTAGATGGGTATATTTAAATATCGTAAGATCCCAATTCACAACAAGCGGAGTTATTATTATATTATTTATATCACATTTGAATGACTTTAAAATGGTCTTAAATGTAATATATTATATATTGAATTGATTTAAAACTGGTGAATTCATGAAAATAGGAATGTCACATGGGGCTGGCGGAGAAATAATGCAAAGCCTCATTTCGGATATGATACTGGGCAATATTAAAAACAAGCGAGTAAATGGTGGAGTGGGCCTGGAAAATTTGGATGATGGTGCAACCATCCCACTGGGAGAGCATGAAATTGTAATCAGCACTGATAGTCACACTATAGATCCATTATTCTTTCCAGGGGGGGATATTGGCAGAATTTCTATAGCTGGCACAGTGAATGATGTTTCAGTAATGGGAGCACGACCATTAGCCATAGCCAATGCCATGATCATAAGTGAAGGATTCAGTGGGGATGAATTAGAACGTATAATAAAATCTATGGATGAAGTGTGCCAAGAAACCGGTGTGTCTATTGTAACTGGCGATACCAAGGTAATGGAAAATGATAAATTAGATAAAATTATCATCTGCACCACTGGTATAGGCATAGCCCCTAAAGGTGCAATCACCCCTGATTCTGGACTGGAAATAGGAGATAAAATCATACTATCTGGAAGTGTGGGAGACCATGGTATTTCTCTGATGAGCTACCGTGAAGGATTTGGCTTCGAAACAGACCTTAAATCTGATGTAGCTCCGGTATGGGATATAGTGAAAACCGCACTGGACATTGGGGGGGTTCATGCTATGAAGGACCCCACGCGTGGCGGGATTGCCAATGCACTTAATGAAATGACCTCTAAATCTGGTTTGGGAATGTTCCTTCATGAGGAAAAGATACCAGTTAAAAGAGAAGTGCATGCCGCATCAGAGATGCTGGGAATAGATCCATTTGAAGTTGCAAATGAAGGTAAAGTCATAATGAGTGTCCAACCAGAAAAAGCCGATGAAATCCTGGAAGCCATCAGAAAAAGAAAATATGGTGACCAAGCCCAGATCATTGGTGAGGTAACTGAGGATAAACACGTGATCCTAGAAACAGCAATGGGTGGTAAAAGAATACTGGAGGCACCAATAGCAGATCCAGTACCTCGAGTATGTTAAATATTAATTAAGTAATAGTTAATTGCATATTAAACTAGGAAATAGAAATAATAGGTGATGTTAATGCAAGAATTTTGGGGTAAGAGAGCAGTGGCTTTAATTATTGATGTAATTTTTATCACTCTATTTATGTGGGCATTAACTGCCATTTTATACCCATTAATTGCATTGACTAATCTTTACTTTGTTTTTAATTTCTGGTTTATACTATGGGGATTTATTACCCTAGCCTATTTCACATTAATGGAGGGGAAATGGTCCACAACCTTGGGTAAAGGTTTGATGAAGCTGAAAGTTCAAGCTATCCAGGGGGATATGAATTACCAAACAGCATTAATGAGAAACCTCTCCAAATTCCTATGGATTCCATTGTTAATTGATGTTACAATTGGATTTATAGGTGCAAAGGCAAATAAACGACGATATTTAGATGACATTGCTAATACTAGGATAATTTTACTAGAATAGTCAGATTTGTCCTTGGATTATTCTTTTTTTAATAGATATTGGTGTTCGCATCCAATTTTTAAGTGAAACAAAAAAAAGAAGAAAAAAATATGCCTAAAAAAGTGATCTAATAAGTATTCTTTTTTAGTTTACTCCACGATTTTAACAAGTTGGACTTCTTCAGGCACAGGTATGGCTCTGGCAATCAGTAAGGTAGCGACAACAGCTATAATGGTAATTATAATTGCATATATAAACAGGCCAATTAGATCGCTTCCTTTTCCAACAAATGTTGTAATAAGTGACTTAATTGCTTCATTCCATGCCAAAGCAGCAATCAACCCAAAGGCGGTAGTCAACAATGTGGCAATTGTTTGCATTACTTGTCCTTTCACTTCATTTGTCATTTTTTTTATACCTCCACTACAAAAAAAATCTCTATTTAATATTAATTCATAATCTTACAATTATTTATATTTTAAATTACAACGAACTATTAGCATATCCATTTATTCATTTTATTATAACAGCTAAAAATTGTAAAAGGATTTTCACGTTACATAATAGCTAAAAATTTTTTAGCAAATCCACATCACAACTACTTAAATAAGGACAAAAAAAATAAACCTAATTATAATAAAATTGGAACTAACGAACTAATATTTTTCAAAACTAAGATTTAATTTAAATAAAAAAAGATTTATCAATAAAAAAAATGTTAATCAAGTAGATTCGAGGTATAAAACCATGTCTATGGGTGCATCTACAAAGCAGGGATATGAAATTGCAGAAAAAAGTAGAAAAATCGTCAAATCCCTGATTGATTCAAAAACAAAAGATTTAACTCCGGAAGAAAGATCAATAGTGGAAAGAATTGTGCATTCCACAGCTGATACCGAGTATGCGGATATCACTCGAATGAGCTCAAATTTCGTTGAAAAAAGCCTTGAAGCGATTTATAATGGAAAAGAAATCTTAACAGACATAAACATGGTTAAAACAGGCATAAATAAATATAAAGGTAATATTAGATGCTATATTGGTGATGAATTAACAATCAAACTCGCTAAAAAGAAGGAAATCACTAGAGCCGCAGCAGCTATGGAATTAGCAGCATTGAATGGCTTTGATGGTGTTGTAGTTATTGGTAACGCACCCACTGCCTTATGGAAAGTGATTGAACTTGTAAATTCGGGTTCAATGGATGTAAAATCAGTTATTGGAGTTCCCGTAGGTTTTGTTGGTGCTGCAGAATCTAAACAAGCACTTCAAGAAACTTCAATCCCCTACTTGGTCACTGAAGGTCCTAAAGGTGGAACTCCAGTGGCTGTTGCTGCTGTAAATTCTTTAATTAATATTATAAGGAGTGAATGACATGAAATCTGAGGAATTATTTGCATATGCTAAAAATTATCTTCCAGGGGGAGTTAATTCCCCAGTAAGGGCTTTTAAGCCGTATCCATTTTTTGCAAGTAAAGCTGAAGGGTCCCGTCTTTTCAGTGTAGATGGGAATAGTTACATTGATTATTGTCTGGCTTACGGGCCTCTGGTTTTAGGTCATGCTTATCCTCCGGTAGTGGATGCAGTTAAAAAACAGCTCCTCAAAGGTTCAGCTTATGGAGTGCCAACTGAAAATGAAATAAAACTGGCAAAAGAGGTTATAAAACGCATTCCCTGTGCTGAAATGGTTCGTTTTGTTAATTCAGGAACAGAAGCTACTATGAGTGCTATTCGTTTGGCTCGAGCAGTTACTGGTAAAAAAAAGATTGTGAAGTTTGAAGGAGCATATCACGGAGCACATGATTATGTTTTGGTTAAATCTGGTTCTGGTGCAATAGGTTTACCAGACTCTCCAGGAGTGCCAGAAGAAACAACCGAAAACACAATTTTAATCCCGTTCAACAATAAAGAAGCTGTTTCTGACCTTTTCAACCGAGAAAGTGAGGATTTGGCAGCTATTATTCTTGAACCAGTTATGGGAAACGTGGGATGCATACCTCCTAAAAAAGGTTACTTGGAATTTTTAAGAAAAATAACTAGTGAGAATAATGTTATACTAATTTTTGATGAGGTTATAACTGGTTTTAGAATAGATGCTGGTGGGGCTCAGGAATATTTTGGTGTTACTCCAGACTTGGTAACTTTAGGGAAGATACTGGGGGGAGGATTTCCCATGGGGGCGTTAGCTGGTAAGAAAGAATTTATGGAAAGGATAGCTCCTTTAGGAGATGTTTATCAAGCAGGCACATTTAATGGAAACCCTATTTCAATCACAGCGGGTCTGGAAACTTTAAAACACCTTGACCGGAAATTTTATCAGGAATCAGAAAAAAAAGGTCTTAAAATGCGTCGGGGTCTTCAGGACATACTCCACGATCTTTCTCTTGAATATCAGGTAGTTGGATTATCATCCATGTTTCAGTTGTACTTCACCCCTAGTGAGGTATGGGACTATTCACAGGCAAAAACAGCGGACACTGATAAATTTGCCCAATATTTCCATAGCCTACTTAGTGCTGATGTTTTTGTCATGCCATCCCAATTTGAATGCTGCTTCATATCTAAAGCCCATTCATTGGATGATATTGAAGTAACGTTAGAAGCAATGTCAGATGCTGTTTTAACTGCTGAAAAGAAAATATAAACTTTTTTTAAATTTTTATTAAACACTTATTTTAGCCATAATAAAGGCATTATTAGGCCTTAAATTATGTTGAACAGTTCATTGGCTAAAAATAAGATAAAAACAATAATAAACAGTACTACTGTAACGCCTAAGAAGTTGACGGGTTCCATTCTACCAACGATTGACTTCAATTTGGATGAATTTCTACTTTCTCCAATGGCTCTTCTCTCGTCAACAAGCATCATCAAGCGATCCATCTCTATAACATCTTGGGATGAGGTGGTTTGGTTATCCTCTCCAGTGTTGGGTTTATATTGATCGACAATATCCCAGAATTCTCTGGTATCTTGTTGGATATTTGCTATGGTCTCTTCTGCCACAGTACCTTGCTGTGATAATTGGTTAATAATCTGACGATTATCTGGAATCTGAGTGTGCTGGGAGTTTAATTCGTCTTGGAAATTTGTATTTGCGTCTTCACTGTAACTTCCCAGAACTGTTCCAGGTCCATCGAGGTTAGGGTTATGAATTGGGGAATTGAACGGCATGGTACTATGATATTCCAGCACATTCCCACATTCGCATCTATCAAAGTCATCAGGGCTTTCACCTTCTTGTAACTCGTAATATCCTCTGCAGAAAGTACACACTAAGTATCCATAAGGAGTATCTGGAAAATCAAAATATTCATTGTTTTTATCATGGTCTGAAACCATTTAAACACCTTTAAAACGAATTAGCTTCCTAACAGTCTTTTATCCCATCCTCTTTACTATCAAATACAGTCTTTTTTCCCATCCTCTTTACTATCAAATATTATTCTTATTTTATTTAAATAAATTGGTTAAACTAATATCTATTTAATAAAATCAATTATTTATACCCTAAAATGGTTTAATGAGATATGAATTTAATTATTCTACAAATCTTTTTTTTAACATTTTATAAGATATTAATTCTGGACTGGATGGAATGTCTGTCAATTAAAGTTATGAGTTACTTAATATTATTTCACTAAATAAACGAAAAAATTAAGGAACAACAAGATATTTACTAAGATTTATCACTAAAATTTGTTTTTTAAATATTTACAATTATAAATAGGTTTAAAAGAAAAAATATATAACCAGTATGAAAATTGCAGTTGGTGTTGGCAAAAACTTGGCCATTGTTAAGGCCGCCCAGAAAGTTGACTTTGAAGTAATCCTAACTAAATCTGAAGATGAACTTTTAGATTTACTAATAACTGGCAGTGTTGATGCCGCAGTACGGGGATCGCTTAGTGCATCGCATTTCATGTCAAAAATTCGTGAATACTATCCTGAAGTTTCCAGGGCATCTTTTTTAGAATTAAATGGGCATAAATTTCTTCTTGCACCGGTGGGTATTGATGAAGGTGACACACTGGAAAAGAAGGAGAAAATAATAGATAATGGTGTTCAATTTTTGGAAGATATCGGTTTCAAACCTCGGGTTGCAGTTCTTTCTGGAGGAAGACCTCAGGATAGGGGTCGAAGTTCTAGGATCGACAGTTCCATAAGGGAAGCTGAACAGTTAACAATGATCACAAAGGATAAATATCCAGTTAAACACTACTTTATACTAATTGAAGATGCTGTTTCTGATGGTGCTAATTTAATACTGGCACCAGATGGTATATGTGGAAACTTGATCTTTCGCAGCCTTGTTCTAATGGGTTCTATGAAAAGTTATGGTGCAGTTACTCTGGGAATTAAAGAAATATTCATTGACACATCCAGATCTCAGAATGAAGAAGGATACCTGCGGGCTCTTAAATTTGCAGAAAAACTAGCAAAATTGAGAAAAGAATAATTCCCCACATCCCATATGGCAAAAAAAGGTTAACTAGATAAAAACGTATTACAAGTCTAAGGTCATCCTCAACTATGTTCTAAACTAAATCTAAAAATTAATCTAACTATAAATAAATAACAGGAATCTAATATGTCAATTCTAAAACCCGTTTACAAACTTTATGAATGGTACATATCCCGGAACTTACGGCCAGAGAACATGCCAAAGCATATTGCTATTATCATGGATGGAAATCGTCGTTTTTCAAAAATCCAGGGAAACATGGACGCAGTTGACGGGCATAAGAAGGGTATTAATACTTTAGAAAGTGTGCTTGATTGGTGTGTTGATTTAGGTATTGAAATTGTCACAGCCTACGCATTTTCAACTGAAAACTTTAATAGGCCACCTAATGAAGTTGAAGGTCTTATGAGGCTGTTTAAAGAGAATTTTGAGGGAATTGCCCGTAACAAAAAGATCCATGATAACCAGGTTAGAGTAAAAGCAGTAGGTAAATTAGAACTTTTGCCTGATGATGTGCGGGAGGCCATTCGTTTAGCTGAAGAATCAACTGCTAACTACAATAAAAGGTTAGTTAATATTGCTATTGGTTATGATGGGCGTATGGAAATAGTTGATGCTATAAAAAAGATAGTCGATGAGGTTGAAAATGGCAAAATACGTCCTGAAGATATTGATGAGAATTTGGTTAATAAAAATCTTTACACAGCAGGAATGGAGGATCCAAACCTAATCATCAGGACTAGTGGTGAAGAAAGACTCAGTGGCTTTTTATTGTGGCAGTCTTCTTACTCTGAACTCTATTTCTGTGATAGTTTATGGCCACAACTAAGGAAAGTTGATTTTCTTAGGGCTGTACGTTCATACCAGCAGAGGGAACGTAGATTTGGTGTTTGAATTAATTGATATATGGGGTGATATGGTTTGATTGACAGCCACTGCCATGTTGATTTTAAGGTCTACAATAAAAATCGACATGAGATAATGAAAAACGCCAAGGAAAATCTCAAAGCAATAGTGAATTCAGGAGCTTCCCTAGGTGGTAACCGGCGCACACTTAAACTGGCAGAGGAGTATAAAAATTTCTTATACCCTACACTCGGATTTCATCCTCTAAATGCATCTAAATCTGATAATTCTGTAATACAACAAGTTTTAACTGAAATTGAATCTAATATTGATGATGCTGTTGCCCTTGGCGAGACAGGACTTGATTTTTATCGTTCGGATGATGAAATGTCTAAAAATAGGCAGATAGAACTTTTTGAAACTTTTCTGAAATTGGCTGTTGAATACCAGATCCCTCTAGTCATACATGCCCGTGATGCAGAAGAACAAGCCCTTAAAATGGTCAAAAAGTATTCTTCCATCCCACAAGTTGTTTTTCACTGTTATGGTGGGGAGCTTGAAACTGCACAGAAAATAGTGGATGAAGGATATTTTATATCAATTTCCACCATTGTATGTTTCAGTGAACATCATCAACATTTGGTAAGTGAAATTCCTTTATCATCTCTTCTCACTGAAACTGACAGCCCCTACTTATCACCATTTAAGGGGCAGAGAAATGAGCCGGCCTTTGTAAAAGAAACCGTAAAAACCATTGCTCATGTCAAGTCCAGATCCATAGGAGAAGTTTCCAAAATCACAGAGTCTAATGCCCGACGAATTTTCGGATTTTAATAAATCCTTAAGTACTAGTTTTTAAGATTCTGCTCGTACTAACAACAGCTAGTTTTCTTGTTATTCATCTAATTTTTCCTTTCTTTCAGTGAAAACTTCATTGGCAGAGAACAAACCATTTAATGCTTTCGGAAAACCTGCATAAACTGCCATTTGGATGATAACTTCGATAATCTCCTGTGGAGTGCAGCCAACATTTAGAGCACCATGTATATGGCTTTTTAGCTGGGTTTGGGCACTTCCCAAGGTGGTTATGGCGGCAATGGTCACTAACTCCCTAGTTTTAAAATCCAAACCTGGCCGGCAATAAATATCTCCATAGGCAAACTCAGCAACATAGCGTGCCATGTCTGGAGCTACATCTTCCAGATTTTTTTCCAATACTTTGAAAGAATCAGGATTCATTTTTTCCAAATATTCAAGACCTTTTTGGTATCTATCTTCACTCACAGTCACACTCGCCTTTTTTTTAAAATTAACACTTTTTTTTATTTATTAATATTTACTTGTTCTAGAATTGGGAGTTTACATATTTAAGTATAAATATTATAAACTACCTCAAGTTCAATTTATAATAAGATAAAATTAGTTTCAAACTAGCTATTGGCTATAATCAAGTGGTTACCATTAGATTAGTATTATTGTGTTACAGCTAATATTTATCACCAAATAAAATAAATAAGTTTTAATGGAATTGTCTGGGGGAGTTTATGATTAAACCTAAAGTTACCTTAAGTGCGGCCATGACCTTGGATGGTAAAATAGCCACCAAAACTGGCAGTTCAGAGATATCGGGTCCGGAAGATTTATTAAGAGTTCACAAGCTCCGTAAAGATATGGATGCTATAATGGTGGGGATAAACACTGTTTTGGCTGATGATCCTCGCTTATCTGTTCATAAAATATCCTCAAAACCAGATGATAATCCCATCAGGGTAGTGGTTGACAGCCAGGCCCGCACACCCCTCAATTATCGGATTCTCAACAGTGAAGCTCCCACCATAATTGCAGTTTCTACTCAAGCACCTGTAAAACGGGTTAGAATGTTGGAAGCAGAAGATACTGTTGAAGTTATAATTTGTGGTGATAAACAGGTAGATTTAGAATCTTTAATGGAAAAGTTAGGTGAGAAAGGGATTAAAACATTGATGCTGGAAGGAGGGTCCACTCTCAACTATTCCATGTTCCAAGCTGGATTGGTAAGTGAAGTGAAACTATGTATCGCACCGATGATTGCCGGTGGAAGTCAGGCTAAAACATTGGCTGATGGTGATGGAGTGGATTATATGAAAGATGCATTCCGTTTAAAGTTTAAAAAAAGTTACACGCTTGGTGAAGATTTAATAGTGGAATACGATGTGTTATAAAAAAAAAGATCAATTTAGAGAATGCCTTTTTCTTCAAGTATGCGGAGGGGGTTGTCTCTTAAGACTTTTTTAAGTTCTTTTTTAGGTAAACCTGCCCCTAATGCTATTTTTTCTGCCATTTGGTAAGTTATCAGGTCTTCAGGTGCATGGGTGTCTGTGTTAACCACCATATCTGCCCCCACCTCTAGAGCAGTCTGTACCACATGCCCATTACCCAGGCTGTGACCTTTTCTTGCACTTATCTCCAGGACTATGTTATTGTCTTTGGCAACATGGGCTTCTTCAGGGGTTATTAGCCCGGGATGTGCTAATACATCAACATCAGGACAGTTTACTGCACTCCAGTTGGTACCCTCAATTACTGGTTCCACTATTGTTTCACCGTGAACCACAATAATCTCTGCTCCTAACTTTTTGGCCTTCCGAGCAAGTTTGGGAATTATCTCGGCAGGTGCATGGGTAATTTCTGCTCCAGGGATAACTTCAATGTCCCAGTTATCTCTTATGTCTAAAACCGCATTAATGACTCTACCAGCACAATCAAGATTGCTAGCATCCACGTGATCTGTAATAGCAATTGCTTCATGGCCTAAAACACATGCTCGGCGTGCTATTTCTGATGGGAGGAGTTCTCCATCACTAAATATGCTGTGAGTATGCAGATCAATTCTTTTTCCCATAGAGTGCTCTCCTAATATTTTCCTAGGATTTTTAATATTGCTCAATTACTTTAATATAACTTTATATGGATGAAAAATCTCTTGATTATTTATTTATCTGTGGACATAATAAAGGTGGTGATAAATTGCAATCTTCAGTCTTCGCACCTTCCCATATAACAGGATTTTTTGAAGTAGTTGATGATCCTAACCCTTTTATCAAGGGATCAAGAGGTGCTGGAGTAACCCTTGATCAGGGAGTTTTAACTCAGGTAGATGTAAGTGAAGGAAATGGTGAGATCATCATCAAAAACAATGGAAAATCTATTAGTCAGAAATATTCTCCTGATACATCTGTAAGTTACAGAACTCTTGATTTGATCAGGAAACAAACAGAACTAATTGAATGGGATGATATTAAGATCACCATCAATCATCAAGTTCAAGTTCCAGTGGAATCAGGGTTTGGAGTATCAGCCGGGCTAGCACTAGGAACATCCCTTGCTTTGTCACGAATTTTTAAACTACCTTTCACATTCTATCAAGCAGCAGCTATTGCTCATCACGCAGAAATTCAATTAAAAACTGGTTTAGGTGATGTTACAGGGGCGGTAATTGGTGGGTTTCCTATTAGGATAGAACCCGGAGCCCCTGGGATTGGGAAGGCGGATAAAATTCTTTATGGAAGTGGTGCTAATAATAAAAGTCAGGGAGACTTGTTTGTAATATCTAAAACTTTGGGAACCATTGAAACGTCATCAGTTTTGCAGGACCCGGCCATGACTGGCAAGATAAACATAGTAGCCAGACACATGCTGAAGAAATTACTTTCAAATCCCAAAATCAATAATTTAATGGATTTGTCTTTTGAATTTGCCCGAGAAACAGGACTTATTGACCCGGATATACTGGAAATTGTGGAGGTAATGAAAGATGAAACACTTGGCGCTTCAATGGCCATGCTTGGAAAAACAGCTTTTGCAATCTCTGAAACTCCAGATTCCAGTGTGGATGGAGTGATGGTTGCCAGGGTTGATAATTGTGGTTGCAGATTCCAGTAGAATAGTTGGATATAAAAATAAGTTGTAGTTGTGTGCAGTCATCCCCTTTTCTAGTTTTTTTTGATTTATGGGAAGTTTATGAGTTTTCACCTTTTTGAATCAACAACATCCTCAATAACATAACTTATTCCTTCCTCATCCATCTTTTTGGTTAAACTTCTTGACATTTTACCCACGGCAAATATAAGAACATTTAAACCTCTTTTAGATGCAGCAATTGTTGCCTGTGGTGTGGCAAACTCGAAATCTGCCTTTATTCCTAGTTTATCAACAATAGCTCTGGATACTGTTCCCATGATTCCTACTTTATGGAATTGTTCCGGATATTTTCTAAGAATTTCACGGATTTGATCCAAGTCACATGCCCTTGATCCGCCCTGATTAATAGTTGGGAGCTTAATAATAACCACTAGTCCAGATTCAAGTTCAATTATTCCATTTAAATTAACAAGTGCCACATCTTCACCTTTTTTTGCTTGGTGAAGGACTTCGGCATAGGCGGAACTTTCTTCTTTACCCGCGTATAATGTTCCGTTTTCCATTTTAAGCCAAACTGTTTCTCCTGCACTCAGATCTTCCAGTGCAAGGGCTGGCCACACCGATTTATAGGTGTTCATAGTGTCCAGGACTTGGTCAGCATATTTTCGGAGGTCAACAGCTCCTTTTTTTACTTTTTCGATTCCACGTTTAGTAATTTTGTAGCGTGACTGTCCACTGCCAGTTTCAACCCATCCTTCATCAACTAGGGTTTTCAAATTCTCTGAAACTGCTTGGACAGTGATTCCTAATTTATCTGCTATGTCTTTCTGACGGAGATGAGGCTGGTCTTTGGCAATTTCAGCCAGTATTTGAAACTTGGTTAACTCCCCTTTTTTTTTAAAAACTTTCATAACTCCACCCTTCCATATAATGCTGATTTATTAAACTTAGATGCACATAATATCATATATTTTAATTTAAATGATTCCATTTAATGATTCATCGAAGATTCTCAGGAATTCTTCCTGTTTTCCATTGGGTATGTAAGCACCACAAGCCACAGAGTGACCACCACCATTTCCTCCCACTTTTTTTGCAACCTTACTGATTAAGTGTCCGAAATGAATTCCATCAAAGGCTAAAAGCCGGGAGCAACGTAATGATATTTTCAGTCCTTCATTTTCATCATTTATACTGGTAAAACCAAGCATAGGTTTTTTCCAGTCACCATTGCTTAAAACCATCCCAGCAATGGTTCCAATAACTTCACTTTTGATTTGGTTTCCATTGAAGTACTGTAAATTATTCATGGTAGAAATACGGCCCTCTTCCTGGATCCATTGCATCTTCTGGGCCAGATAACTGCGATGTTCACGCCCTAAATAATACATATCATCTAAAGCAAGACCTCTGTCGCCTTTAAGAACTTTTAGTGCTATTTCAGTATTTTTATGCCTACTACATGCGTTTATAGCCGTGGAAAATTCACTGGCATCTCGCAGTGCTGTGTATTTTTTTTCACTTAAAAATTCATAGGCATCTCCTGAAACCAGTCGAGGAATGTATTTAACATACTTAGGGGGTACTTCACGACTCATCATCCGCACCAGTTCATTGAAAAGCTTCTTTTTTTCGTCCATGCTAAGGTCGTAAAGTGTTCGTTGCTTGTCTTGGTTTTTTGTTGGAATGTCCAGTTTTTTTAATAATTGTATTGCTTCGTTTCGATTGTTGGTGATGGGGAGTTTAACATCACCAAAGTATGAAAGGGCTAAAAAAAGTGGTCTTGTTTGCCTTCCGTATAGGGCAAGATCGTTTTCTGATGCTACCATCCCTATATCAATACCATCTTGAACTATCTGTTCATTAATACCCACCAGTTTTCCGGATAAATTGTTTTGCATGTCGCCAACAGCACTCAAAACTCCAATCCAGCTCAAATCATGAAATTCAAATGTCCTGGCCAGAAGATAACACATACCTCCACCTGAAACTTGGAAAGAACCATCAATCCCATGATAATGGGGGTTAATCTCCAGAAAACCACTATCATCTGATGAAATATTCCTTAAAGGGGGGTGATGATCTAGGATGATGACTTGGGACTTGGAAGTTCTGAAATGATCTAAGTCTTGTCCTGAGCCCAAGTCAGAGAATATAGTGACTTGATTTTCCCGTTTTAAATCTGGTATCATATCCAAAGTAATAAATTCCAGTTCATGGTCGATTTCCAGACGATCAAGGGTTAAGGATAGTATTGCTCCGGCTGATATTCCGTCACAATCTATGTGACTATATATTTTAACATCTTCTGAATTTTCCACTATTTCATGAGCTTTCATTAATTTTTTATTCATGTCCTTTGGAATTTCAGCCATTAATATCCCTTTTTACATTATTAAATCATGAATTTAAATGTTAAATCAAAAACTGATTATTTTTTAAACTCCATAGTATCCGCTATAGAGTTATAGATGGAATAATTTATCATCATCCCTTTTGGGCTCTGGAGCCATTGATTAAATTACTGATTTTAATTAGAACTTCTGTTTTACTCATCTTTTTATCAACTATCACCCTACCGGATCCTTCCCACCAGGAGGGGGGATATGATTTGTATTTCTCTACACTAGGATTTAATCCTAATTTTTTTGCTGCCTGAGTAATTTCACGTATTTTGGGAGTGTTTACAGCCTGTTTTTTGGAAATTTTCCTTCCTTCAGATTTAGTCTTATTAGAATCAATGTAACTAGGCCATATGATGGTTCTTTTTTCATCTTTCATTTATTTACTCCTCACAAGGTCTATTTTATCCGTTCAATCAGGAGGTTGTGTTTTGCAGGGATTTTAAGACTTAACAACAAATTTTTAGTTTTAAAATTTCTGGGATATATTGCTAATCCATTTTTGCCATTAACTCTTGAAGCATGTCTTCTACTGTATACTTGACTGGTGTGATGGATTTTATTTTTAATTCATTAAGAGGCTTCTGAGTTATGGGGCCAATGGCTGCCACTAAAATTTCTCCCTCTTTTAAAGATTCTATTAATTGGTCTTGTTTATCTCCAGCTATCTCAAAGAGGTTGGTAACAGTTAGGGGGCTGGTGAAAGTTATTGCATCGACTTTTCCTTTTATGATATTGTCCACGAGGACTTTGACTTGGCTGGTGTCCTTAGGTTTGGTTGATTTATAAGCCTCTGCCAAGTAAACAATGGCTCCCATTTTTTCCAAACCTTCAGGAAGCACATCTCTTGCTTTGAATGTGCGAGGAACTCCTACCTTCATTCCCTGTAAATCTATTTTTTTAAACTGTTCTAATAATCCCTCTGCAGTATAATCTTCTGGAATTAAGTTTATTTTAAGACCATATTCATTCAAAACCCTTCCAGTACGGGGTCCTATAACTGCAACTTGACAGTCTGGATTGAGATTTTCTTTGAAATCTTCACAGTAATGAAACAATGATTTAAGTGATGCTGGTGATGTGAATATTAGCCAGTCCAAATTTTTGGCATTATGACACAAGTCCATTAAAGATTCGCTGGGAAAGGCTTCCAGTTCAAGTGTGGGCACCACTAACGGAACTCCACCATTGGTTTCTACTATCTTAACCGCTACATCTGCTCTTTCCAGTGGCCGGGTTATGGCGATGATCTTGTTTTTAAATCCCCTTAATTGGCTCATGCCTGATCCTCTGGCATATTTTTCTGAATATCTTTAAACAAGTCCACAACTGGCCCAATAATCACCAGTGCTGGGGGGTTGATATTTTTTTCACTAATATTCTCCAGGGTGCCTAGAATGATTTTTTCATCAGGTTTTGTTCCATTTTCTATAACACAAACCGGAGTTTCAGGGTCTTTATGCTTCATTATTTCTTCAGTATTCTTTTTCAAGCGGTCAACACCCATGAGAATGATTATTGTATCTGCATTATAATTCCATTTAACCTGTTTTTCTTTTTTGGTGGGATCTTCGTGGCCAGTAACAACAGTGAAAGAGGTTGCCACTCCCCGGTGAGTCACTGGCAATCCAACAGTAGTTGGAACACCAATGGCTGATGTTACTCCAGGTATAAACTCCACATGTATTCCTTCTTCTAAAAGGGACAGTACCTCTTCACCACCTCTTCCGAAGACGAAAGGATCTCCTCCTTTAAGCCGAACTACCATGTCATGTTTTTTAGCCTGTTTTAGGAGTATTTCATTAATTTCTTCCTGTTTTTTGGAATGTTTCCCTGCTCGTTTACCAACATAGATCATTTCAGCCCCATTGGCATATTTCAATATTTCTTCATTGGCTAAACGATCGTAAATCACTACATCGGCTTTTTCTAAGGCTTTAATAGCCTTAAGGGTGATCAGATCTGGATCTCCAGGACCAGCTCCCACTAAATATACTACCATTAATCCACCATCTTATTACATTATGAGAATTTATTTCCTGATTCTAAGTAATTTTTACTTCTTGCTATTGGGCGGTGTTAATAATCAACCATGCCTTTAAAAAACTTTAAACCATCATCTGATCCTAAAATGGATTCTGAAGCTCTTTCAGGGTGAGGCATTATGGCACAAACCAGGCCGTCTTGATCACAAACTCCAGTAATAGCTTCCAATGAACCGTTAGGGTCCTCTCCACTGAATGCAAGTACAATTTGGTCCTGATCATGGAGGGTGTCAATATATTCAGTATAATAACGACCTTCAGTGTGGGCAATGGGCATTTTGATGATTTCATTCTTTTTATAAAGGCGAGTGAATGGTGTTCTATTGGTTTTAACTTCAAGTTCTACCCATTCACAGATGAATTGTGCTTTCTGGTTGAGGGTGAATACTCCTGGAACCAAGCCCACTTCTGCCAGTATTTGGGCACCATTACAAATACCCAAAACAGGTTTTTCATCATTAACAGCTTTTTTAATCCCTTCAATAACTGGAGTTATGGCTGCTATGGCTCCTGCCCGGAGATAGTCTCCATAGGAGAATCCTCCTGGGATAACGAGTCCATCAAACATGGATAGATCTTTTTGGTTCCACCACACATAATCGGGTTGACCACCAGCCAGTTGCACGGCATGGAACACATCCCGGTCACAGTTAGAGCCGGGGAAGCGTATGATCCCCACTTTCATATTAGTCACCTGCAGGGTTGATTTGGATTTGATAGTCGTGGATTATTGGGTTGCAGAGCAGTCTTTCGCACATCTCCCCTACTTGTTGGTGAGCCACCTCTGGATCTTCTGCATCCAACAAGAACTCGATTGTTTCGGTTGTAGATGTTTCCTCCACATGATAATCCAGAAGAGCCAGTGCTCTTTGAATAGTGGAAGCTTCAGGGTTTAGCATTCCTTTTTTCAGGCTTATGTTTACTTTTGCATGGTATTTCATTCCATCACCAATGATTACATTTTAAATATTTTATTTATAAATAAATCGTGAAGATTATGCTAAGCATTCTATATTTAATTTTAGAAATTTAAACTCCATTTCTTTTTATCTTCCTCATCTAATATCATGTTAGCCACCTTTTGGTAGGCTTCAATAACTCCAGATTCGCCTTTGCGGAATAAGTCTTTATCCAAAATATCTTTAGTTTCTCTATCCCAAAAACGGCAAGTGTCAGGGCTGATCTCATCACCAAGAACAATATTATCATCACAGTCTCGGCCGAATTCAATTTTAAAATCAGGAAAGAGAAGACCCCTAGTTTCCAGGAAATTTTTAAGAACATCATTGATTTTTATTGTGATTTTGCGAATTATTTCCAACTCATCACTAGTTGCAAGGCCTAATGCCAATATTATATCATCATTGAGCATGGGGTCATGATATTCATCGTTTTTAAAGTCCATCTGTATGATTGGTGGATTAAAATTTTGTCCTTCTTGGAATGGAAATCTCTTCAGGAGGCTTCCTGCGGCAATATTTCGGGTGATCACTTCTAAAGGTATCATTTCTAATTTATGGGAAAGCATAAATCCAGGTTCTGGTAAATCAATGAATTGTGTTTTTATCCCAGCATTTTCTAGAATTGTGAACAGTTTTGCTGAGATTAAGGAGTTATAATAACCTTTCAATCCCATAACTTCCTTTTTTTCCCCATCACCTGCAGTTATATCATCTCTGAATTTAACTATAACTTGTTCTTGTTGGTCTGTTTGGTAGATATCTTTAGCTTTACCCCGGTATAGGAGGTTACCCTTTTCAAGATTCATGTTAAACTCCTTTTTCTTTAGTTGATGTCAAATCTTTATATAGATATTAAACTACATTAAGATAAAACTACATTAGACAATATTATATCTTATGATTATAATAGATTAGTTGTCATTTATTTAGTTAGGAAAACATTTTTTTAGGTGAGATTTATGTGCGGAATTGTGGGATGTATACTTAAAGATAATCAAGCAGCACCAGTTCTCCGGGATTGCTTAAAACGCTTAGAATATCGGGGTTATGACTCGGTGGGCATTGCTACCTATTCATCATCAGGAATCACGATCAAAAAAGACAAGGGTGAAATTGAAGAGGTTTTTGACCAAATCAATTTAGAAGAACTCCCAGGAAAAATAGGAATAAGTCATGTTCGTTGGGCGACTCATGGCCTCCCAACTCAGGAAAATTCACATCCTCACATGGATTGTGATGGGAAGATAGCAGTGGTTCACAATGGTATCATAGAAAATTATAAAGAACTAAAAGACCAGTTAGAGGGCGAGGGACATCATTTCAATTCTCAAACTGATACTGAAGTCATTGCTCATCTTATTGAAAAATATTGTAAACAAGGATTGGGATTGGAAGAATCATTGCATCAGACCATTGCCAAGCTCCAGGGATCATACGCATTTGCAGTTATATCTGCTGATGAACCAGGTAAGATTGTGGGGGCTAAAAAAGAAAGCCCTCTCATTCTGGGTGTGGGTGATGGTGAATATTTCTTAGCCTCTGATGTTCCAGCTATGTTGCACCATACTCGCAGAGTAATATACTTGGCAGATAATGAAACTTTCCTCATAGAATCTGACGGCATCACTGTGAGGGATCTTAACCGAAAAGTAGTGGATAAAGCAATAGAAAACATTAAATGGACTCCTGAAATGGCCCAAAAGGGTGGTTATGATCATTTCACATTAAAAGAAATCTATGAGCAGCCAGATGCAGTTAAAAACACTTTATTTGAACTTTCTGAAATCGAAAAGATTGTTGATAAGTTTCCTAAATTCAAGAAAATAACATTTGTGGCTTGCGGAACATCATATCATGCTTCTATGGTGGGTAAATATCTATTCGAAGGTCTTTTAGGGTTACCTGCCGAAGTTCTCCTGGCTTCGGAGTTTGAATATGGGGTAGGTGCACTCGATCCAGAATCACTGGTGATCTTCATCAGCCAATCAGGAGAAACTGCTGATACTCTCAAAGCCCTAAAAATCGCTAATAAAAAAGCTGAAACACTGGTTATTGTCAATGTACTGGGCAGCACAGCTACCAGAGAAGCCGATCATGTTATATATACCAGAGCTGGCCCTGAAATAGGTGTTGCAGCTACAAAAACATATGTCAGCCAATTAATCTCCATATATCTTTTGGTAGCATGTATGGGTAAGGATAAGGAACTTTTAGAACAATTAAACCAAGTTCCAGATTTAATGGAAAAAATACTGCCTTGTGGGGATGACATCAGAAACATGGCTAACAAATACAAAGATGCATGTGATTTCTTCTACATAGGGCGTGGATTTTCTTATCCAACAGCTATGGAAGGTGCTTTAAAATTAAAAGAGATAACATACATTCATGCTGAAGGATATGCAGCTGGAGAACTTAAACATGGGCCGTTAGCCCTCATAGATGACGAAGTACCAGTTGTAGCTATTGTACCTCCAGGTAAAAGTCATGATAAGACACTTAACAATCTTGAAGAGGTTAAAGCCAGAGGAGCCAGGGTTATAGCTCTGGGGTCAGCTGACGACGATGTCTTAAAGTCTGAAGCACATGATATGATAGAATTTTCACCGGAAATCAGTGAAATTTTATCTCCACTATTATATGTGTTACCTTTACAGCTACTATCCTATCATATAAGTGTGGCCAGGGGAATTGATCCAGATAAGCCTAAAAACTTGGCTAAATGTGTTACTGTAGAATAATATCTTTATTTTTTTCCATATTAATCAGCACATGGTTTAAAAAAATTAGTACACTAATTAGATTCGAAATTCAGTACTAAAAAAATGAATGACTGTTTTTTTTTATCAGTATGGTCATTAATATTTAAAGCTGTTTTGAGACATAATCTAATTAGATAATTCTCACTATCACCAATAAATAAAGATTCACCAAAAATAATTAAATTATCAATATAAAATTGAATGATAACTAATAATATTATCATACTTCACATGTAAAAAAAATCCAATCTTAAGATTTAGTTGGTTATGAAAGTTTTAAGGTAAGTATAATGACTCCCAAAAAATCTGGTACACTCTTCATTGTATTGATGATTGCAATGCTGGCATTTGGAGCTGCTTCAGGAGCTAACGCTTTGAACATCGGCACAGATATAGGTGTGGGGTTTATTCCCTCTGATTTAAATTTCAATGGTGAACAGAAGATCAGTGAGATTGATAATTCTAATTTCACACCAGTACAGATCTACAGACATATAATTGTTAACACCACCAACACCACTAACAAAACTAACAAGACAGTCAATAGAACCAGAACAAACAACACTAACTAATCCCACATTCACAAGGTTTCACATAGAAGTTTTGCAGCACAGTCATCTTTTAAAAATCTTATAGTAATATGAATAATTGGTAAACAAGTTCAGTATTTTAATATTTAATTTATGATTAGAATTAGGTGATTAGATGTCCGAGGAGAACAAAATAGGCGTAAAAATACGTCAAATAAGAGAAGACCGTGGAATGTCAAAGGAAGAATTAGCAGAATCCAGTCAAAGCAGTGTAGAACTCATTGAAGAATTGGAAAGCGGAGCACTGATACCCTCATTAACTCCTCTTTTAAAGATTGCCAGGGCTATGGGTGTTCGTCTTGGCACTTTTCTGGATGACTCCCCGCATAGCGGACCGTTTATGGTTAAATCCGGAAAATCTGATAATATTATCCGGTTTTCAGGGCAAGGGTTAGGCGACCATAGTAATAAGAGTGCGATGGAATTTTATTCACTGGCTTATGGTAAGGGAGACCGGCATATGGAGCCATTCATTATTGATGTCCATCCCCATGATGACCAGGATTACCAGCTATCATCCCATGAAGGTGAAGAATTTCTCTACGTTCTACAGGGAAAAATAGAAGTACTATACGGTCAAGAAAAATATGAACTAGAAGCATCAGATAGTATCTACTACGACTCTGCAGTACCCCATCATGTTCATGCTAAAGAGAAAAACTCCAAAATGTTAGCAGTGGTTTACACTCCATTTTAGCTGTGGAAGTTGACCTTGGAGAATTACGCATGTACAAAATTACAGTGACGCCCCGTTTTGGAGATACAGATGGATTAAGGCACATAAACAATATAGTCCTTGCCGAATGGTTTGAACTGGCCCGAAACCGGCTTTACAAATATTTCACACCAGATTTAGATCTTAGCTATGAAAAATGGAAACTGATAATGGTGAAGACTGATTTTGAATTTCTAGGACAGATGTACTACAATGGTGATGTGGACATCAAAACCCAAGTCCAGAAAATAGGTAACACATCATTCACCACCTACCATGAAGCATGGCAATCAGGCCATATTAAGGCAAAAGGAACAGCTGTTCTGGTTCATTATGATTTCATCCAACAAAAATCAATCCCAATACCCAGTGACATAAGAAAAAGGTTAGAAGAACATTTAGAATATGATTCTGTAAGATAAAAATCATTAAATGAATTAGTTGCATTATAATCTGATTATTAGACTATTGTTTTAGGTTAAAAATTGTATTTTATATAAACTAGAAATTGGAGTTTTTAAAATGGTTTTCACTGAGCTTACAATTGGCGATTTCCTGGAAAAAATGGTAGAAAAGGATCCGGATCAGGAGTTCATGGTTTTCCCTGACCGAGATCTGCGATTTACATATAAAGAATTCGATGAAAGAGTTAATCTTTTAGCAAAGGGACTTCTGGAGATCGGAATAAAAAAAGGAGATCATGTGGGCATCTGGGCTAAAAATGTTCCAGATTGGCTTACCTTCATGTTCGCAACATCTAAGATAGGAGTGGTACTCGTCACTGTTAACACAGCCTACAAAAGCCATGAACTTGATTATGTTCTAAAACAGTCTGATATGAAAGCACTGGCCATAATCGATGGTTTTAGGGATGTTGATTACATTCAAACTCTTTATGAATTAGTTCCAGAATTGAAAACCCAAGAAAGAGGTAAATTGGATAGTAAAGAATTCCCTTTCCTGGATAGCGTAATCTATGTAGGTCCGGAGAAGCACCGTGGAATGTTCAACACCAACGAACTACTACTTTTAGGAAAACATGGTAATGAAGAGAAATTCCAAAGCATCAAATCATCCATAAACAGTGAAGATGTGGTAAACATGCAGTACACCTCAGGAACCACTGGATTTCCCAAAGGAGTCATGTTAACCCATCGTAATATCCTTAACAATGGATACTACATTGGTGAAAGGCAAAAATTCACAGAAAAAGACAGATTATGTATTTGTGTGCCATTATTCCATTGTTTCGGTATTGTACTCGCAGTTATGGCTGCTTTCAGTCATGGGGCTACCATGGTTATGGTGGAACTTTTTGATCCTCTGATGGTACTAGCAGCCGTTCAAAAAGAACGCTGCACAGCCCTATATGGGGTTCCAACCATGTTCATTGCTGAGTACAGCCATCCAATGTTTGAAATGTTTGATCTTTCCAGTCTGCGTACTGGTATCATGGCTGGTTCCACACCTCCAATTGAAGCTATGAAAAAAGTGGTAAATGACATGAACATGACTGAAATAACCAGTGTATATGGCTTAACAGAAGGATCACCAGGATTCACCCAGACCAGTGTTGATGACCCTCTAATAAAAAGAGTGGAAACAGTGGGAAAACCCTTACCAGACTGTGAAGTTAAAATAGTGGATCCTGAAACCGGAGAAACACTTGGACCTAACCAGACTGGGGAAATATGTTGTAAAGGATACAATGTTATGAAAGGGTATTATAAAATGCCGGAAAAAACACGGGAAGTGATTGATGAGGATGGTTGGCTTCACAGTGGGGATCTGGCAACTCTTGATGAAGATGGATATTATTCCATTGTTGGAAGGATCAAAGACATGATCATCCGTGGTGGGGAAAACATCTACCCCCGTGAAATCGAGGAATTTTTATATACCATGCCTGGAGTTCTGGATGTTCAAGTTGTGGGAATTCCTGATGAAAAATATGGTGAAATTGTCGGTGCTTTCATCATACTGGAAGAAGGTGCTGAACTCACAGAAGAAGATGTTCGGGACTATGCAGTCACTAAAATTGCCCGTTTTAAGGTACCAAAACATGTTTTCTTTGTAGATGAATTCCCACTCACTGCCAGTGGAAAGATACAAAAATTTATCTTGAGAGAACAAGCTGAAGAACTACTAAAAAAGAAATTAGAAGAAAATGAAGGTTTATAATTCAAACTTAATTTATCAGGATTCACATGTCACTTTTAGCCCTTGCATATCCACGTATAAGTAAAAAAGATTATAAGTGGATTAATGACTTCCGAGAAGAAAATGATGAACTCAATCGCAGAGTGATGGAACCACATTTTGCTCTGGTATTCCCAGTATTCAACCAGAGACCAGAAACTTTCATAGAAGAGATCAAAAGCCGTTCTGCTGATCATCACTCAATAAATTTTGTCATACGATGTGCAGTAATGGATAAAAACGCTTTTACACCATATTGGCATGTTTATCTAGTGCCAGATGAAGGGTACAGTCAGATCATCAAACTACATGACAGCTTGTATTCTGGAAAATTGTCCCATGAATTGCGCATGGATTCACCATTCATCCCTCATATTGAAATTGCCAATTCTGTGGAAAAATGGACTTGTAAAGAATGGGTAGACCAGATAAACTATTTGAATCTAGAAATTAAGGGGAGCATAGAGGAGTTAGATGTGGTTGAGTATCATGACGAACGAGTAGAAACCCTTGAAAAAATAAAACTATCTTAATCAACATTTTTTTTATATTCAATTTTTAAAACTAATTATGGGAAATACAATTAGGAATATTAATAAAACAAGGCAAAAATGATAATCTTAAGACGAAAAAAAAAGATAGTGGAGTTATTTCCCATTGGAAGTTCTAAAGGAGCTATTAACAGTAGGAGAAGTCCTCTTTTCTATGGTTATATTAAGCTTCGTCGTGTTGATGGTAATTTAAAGATTCACAAGTTCATTGTTAAGAAGGATAAAGAAATTATATTCCCACCCAGTGAAGCAGTGAAAATTCTCAGAAAACAAAACATTTTTTTGATAGGTTCAGATCCAGACACTGAAGAATTACTTAATTCATTAAATATTAATTTTAAACACACGCTTATCTGCAAGCACTGCACATTTGAAGGTTTCATCACCCTAATAAATAAGGAAAAATCATATATTTTCCACGAAGATTACCTCTGCCGTATATGTGCTGAAAACGAGATAAAACGAGAATTAAAATCAAGATCGTATGATTTGAGCACGTTTCCCAGATTTAAACAGATGTTGGATGAAACAGGTAACTTGGAACGGGTTCTAAGTGTTTTTAACCCCCGTTTTGATCCTTTGAAAAATACAGAACTCACCATGTATGATAAAATCAGCACCAAAAGTGCTCTTAATCTTCCAAAAGTTAGAATAGACCATCTTAAAATTCCTAAAAAACTTATAGACTCTTTTAAAAAACAGGGCACCCATCTGTTGCCAGTACAAGTCCTGGCAATTCAAGCTGGACTTTTGGAAGGCGAGAACCTACTGGTGGTTTCAGCAACTGCAAGTGGAAAAACACTCATTGGAGAGATGGCTGGAATACCAGAGGCCCTAACCGGTGGAAAACTCCTTTTTTTAACCCCCCTAGTTGCATTAGCCAACCAAAAATATGGGGATTTCAAGAGAAGATATGAAAAAATGGGATTAAATGTTTCAATAAGAGTAGGAATGAGCCGGATCAATGCTAAAGAAGAGATTGTTATTCCTGAAGAAGATATTAATGATGCGGACATAATAGTGGGAACCTATGAAGGTCTGGATTTCCTCCTCCGAGCAGGTAAATCATCCCATTTAAACAACCTAAAGACAGTTGTGGTAGATGAAATCCACATGTTAGGGGATGATGAAAGAGGACCTCGACTTCGTGGACTTATTCATCGTTTGAAGACACTTTTCCCATCGGTACAGTTAATAGGTTTATCTGCTACTGTTGGAAATCCCCGTGAAATTGCCACGGAATTTGGTCTCAAACTGGTAGAATATCCCCAACGCCCGGTGCCATTAGAAAGACACCTAATATTTGTCACCACAGAAGAGGAAAAAAATCACCTTTTAAGCCAGTTATCCCGTGTTGAATACCAGAACAGATCAAAAAAGGGATATCATGGTCAAAGTATCATTTTCACTAATTCACGCCGTAAAACACATAGTATTGCAGATTATCTGGTTAGAAGGGGCGTTAAAGCAGCAGCATATCATGCTGGTTTATCTTATGTTAAGAAAAACAGGATTGAAAAAGATTTTGCCAATCAAAAGTTGGCAGCAGTGGTAACTACTGCTGCATTGGCTGCTGGTGTGGATTTTCCAGCTTCGCAAGTTTTATTTGAAAGTCTGGTTATGGGGAATAAACGATTAACAGCAAATGAATTTTCTCAAATGTTAGGTCGTGCTGGCAGACCGGCTTACCATGATCAGGGAAAAGTATATCTTTTGCCTGAAGTTGGGAGAAGCTATGGGGATGAAACAGAAGAATCACAAGCTATGGAGTTGTTGGCCAGTGAAACGGAACCAGTGAAGGTTACTTATTCTGAGGACAGTCAACTGGAACAGTTCCTAGCTGATATATGTGCTGGACGTGCGGACACATTCTCAAAACTAACTGAAGATTATGAAAACGAAGAATTCCCACTGGAACTTGAAGAAGCATTCAACATCCTCTTAGATTATCATCTGGTGAATGAACAAGAGGGCATAATATCAGCCACAGATTATGGTAGAGCAGTTTCTGTGTCTTTTTTATCCTATGAGGAGGGTGATTTCATCCGGGAAAATATGATGAAGATGGATCCCTTGGATATTGCCCTAGAGTTGGAACCCTTTGAAAATGCCTATCTTTCCAACAGAATCACCACCCAAATTGGCAGAATACTAAAAATAAATATGTCAACCCGTTTGTTTGCAGACAGCACTCTTGATATTCTCAGCTCTAGCAGTGCAATTTCCAAACTAGAACCCCATCTGAGAGAGCGTGTTATGAAACTTCAAATGGATTTTTATACCTGTAAATGTAAGGAAAGACCATTTTGTGGTTGCTTCCAAAGGGAACTTTCCCGTAAAATTGTTAAAAAGAGACTCAACCGGAGGGATCCAGTTGAAATCAGTCGAAAACTAATGCGGGACTATGAAATCCATGCTTATGCTGGAGATGTTTTCAGTTGGTTGGATTCCCTCATCAGGATGCTTGAAGCAGTGCGCAGGATAGCCAATGCTTACCGAAATAAAAAAGTAGTCAGGCAAACTAATCAGTTGATAAGGGATATTGAAAACTGATTTTTTAATTAAATGTGAATAAAATTTTATTACTATTTGAGTTTTTTTTTGGAAGTTTTTGATGAACCAGTTTAGAAATAGATTAAAATTACCTTTCCCAGTCCAATAAAATTCAAAATATACATAAGTAGTATGTGATTATTTTTCAAGTTATCATTTGTTTTTATAGTCTATATTTTTAACAGATTTAGGATGGAAATTTGTAAAAAATTGCTTACTTATACATGAATGATTTCACATTATTAAAATACCATAATAAGGTTTATCATGCAAAAATAAGGCACTAAATGGGTTAGAATGGGAAAAATAAAGAATTATGTCATTAATTTTCGAAAATAAAAGGAAGAAAATGGTAAAAGAGGTAAAAAAATGAGGTAATTAATTACCAAATTTACCATTGCTCCATCATATAGTATCCCAAACTCAGCATATATATTTTTTCTAAATTGGAGTTTTTTATTATTTTTAGGTAGAATTTGATGTCAACAGTAAATTTACAATAACTTTGGAACTATCTCTATTTTGGGTTTTGATTGTCAAAAATTATGACATTTCTTTAAAAAAAGTCTTAATGAAGGTAGTAATGGGCCCGCTGGGGTTCGAACCCAGGACCTCACGGTTATCAGCCGTGCGCTCTACCGCCTAAGCCACGGGCCCCATTTAATAGTAGTACAGCTTTCAGAACAAGAATTTTATAATTAATTTAAAAACTGCAGGGGTAGATGCAAGATTTAGATTTCATCATATATAATCCTTGTGATGTTGATAGATTTTTAATGAAAATATTATTGGAATTTTGGCATTTACTAGACAATATCGGCAGACCAGTTATAGATTACAATCATTTACATTTCAATAGTCAGATTTATTTACCAGTATTGATTCCAGTTCTGTTAAGCACGTTTCAAAATCATAGTTATTTAATATTATCAGATTGCAGCCTAAACATGCCGAAGCACTGATCATGGCCAGTCTTAACATCTTAACATGTTCATTGTGTGTTTTTTGTCCTGGGATAATTCTTTTTTTCATTGGGTCAGCACGTATTCTATGGATAATATCCTCATATGCAGATTCGATAATGATTATAATATCTGGCCTGATTATGTTCAGGGGTAGTGAAATCAGATAACCTTCCCTAAAATGGTCTAAACCATGAAGGTCTAAAAGAATATTTTTTTTATCCTTAATCTGCAGTGCAGTTTTTTCCCATATTCCGTGTTGAATTGTAAGGTCTAAACTGAACATTTCAGGGAGGGTGGTGGCTAAACCTCTATTCTGAGCTATTTCCAACATCACCCGTCCATAGTTCACGTGTTGATATTTGGAATTTTCAGAGGCAGCTGTGCATAGTGAGGTTTTACCTGCTCCAGGAACTCCCACTACAGCAACTCGCTCCCATGGCCTCATTTTAAACACAACTTGTAGCGAGACCTTCCAACACAATAAAGGGGGTAATTATTTATTCACCATTTCATTTATGGCATCAGCCATCATATGGCCTTCAATTTCGATCTCTGCTTTGTCAATTTCTTCTAATTTTTCAGCAGCAACTCGAGCTTGCATTGCCATATTAGCAGCACTCATACAACCTGGATTTGTTGGTTTTATTACAATTTTAGCAGTTTTATCCTTTTCACTTGCTTGAATATCTGCCACAAGTCCCATTTCCACAATACTAATACCCATATGGGGATCAGCTACTTGGCCAAGAGCTTCTCTAACCTTTGCTATTAATTCTTCGCTCATAATCATACCTCAAAAAATTGATTTTTGTATATTTTACACCATTTGATAGGATTATAATGTAAAATACTCTAAAAAACATTCATATAAATTAAATAAAGACATTTTTTTTATTTCTATTAATGGTATTTATATTTATTCATAATATTAGTCCACAGACTATTGGCTCAATCTGTGCCTTACCCGCACAGCAACACCCTTTTCTCCTTTTTTCATTTCTTCACCAGACATGAGGGACTTTCCAACTCCAATAACTTCTCCATTTCTAATGATAACCACTTCATCTTTGGGGATTATCTTGGGATAAGCATCAACCACTCCTGGTGCAAAAAGGGTGTTGGTCTTAAGATCAAAATCGATTTCAACCCAGTTAACACCAATGTCATTCAATAAGATGCCCCCTTTCATATTTAGGCTGTAAAGGCCGTTATCATGATGCAACACGGCAATTTGTTCATTTTCATGCATCAAACGCCGGTCAAATCTTCCTATCAATTTATAATTGGATGGTACTAATTTATCTGCTTTTTGTGTATTAAACTGATATCTTGCAATTGATCTGAGCATATGTGTCTGTCTTTTGCGACTCTTAATTTTGCCATATTTTTTAACTTCCTTTTTAAGGTTTTGCATGGATTCAGAAGAAGTGGTCCTACCATCAATACAAGTAAAAATAGCATTGGGCAAGTATTCTTGACACACGGTCAAGTAACCATGTGCTACATGGGCTATCACTTCTTTATCCTGAACATATTCAGCTAAACATTCCCCGGTGAGTGCAATCTCCTCCAATGACCAGTCACCAACTGTAGAAACATCATAAGACTGGATAGGATAAGTATTTTCCATTTCTCGTGGACAAACTCCAAAGGGCGATGTTAAAATAGCTTCCTGAAAGCCTCTAGTGGCTTGGCTGAAAATCCGATGAGACTTACTTGATGAATATGGTTTCCGCATGCTGCAAGGCAGTACCACCACCACTTCTCCCAGAGGTTCTAATAGCCCCATGCGTTCTCTCCAACGACGAGCTTCAGGTCGGTGGAGTGAAGTTTCATTGGTGCATAGTACTTTGATCATTTACGTTTTCCCCTTTTTTGTTCATGGAATTTTATAGAAAAATGAGCTCCTTGACTTCCATCAACCTCTATCTGGCCATTAATTTGATCAGTTAAGCTATGTATCAATCTTAAACCTAAACTATCACTATTTTCAATTTTAAAACCAGAAGGTAACCCTTTACCATTGTCTTTGGCTTCAAGTAACAATTCACCATTTTCTACTTTCTTCAAATTCAAATTTATTGTCCCTATTTGCTTAGCTGGAAAAGCATGTTTCACAGAGTTGGTTAGCAATTCATTGATAATAAGGCCTACTGGGATGGCAGTATCAACATCTAACATTATATTTTCAATATCTAACACCAGACTTACATTGTCATGATTGGATAGGTGAACATTGGAAAAATCTCGTGACAACTCCTCAATATATTCTTTCATATTAACCAGTTTAAGATTTCCAGAACTATACAATTTTTCATGTATAAGGGCCATGGTCTTTATCCTGCTTTGGCTGTCCTTGAAAATCTCCCTGGCAGATTCATCCTCAATGTAGCGAGATTGCAAACTCAGGAGACTGGACACCACTGAAAGATTGTTTTTAACCCGATGATAAATCTCTTTCATAAGCACATCTTTTTCTTTTAAAGCTTTCTTAAGATCCTTTTCCATCTTAACCCGTTTGGTGATATCCCTGGCAACATGCACACTACCCATTATGTTTCCTTCTTCATCCTCAATCGGGGTGACAGTCACCAAGAAAAAACCTCCAAGGTTATCCTCTTGAATTTCAGCTTTGTGCTGAGCACCATCAACAAGAAGTAAAGAATGTGGACAAGTATCAATGGGACATCTGGTTCCGTGAACCATCTCATAACAATTTTTTCCAACGATTTCTTCTGGTGAAACTCCCACACTATCAGCCATTGCCTTGTTAACTTTCACCACTCGGTGTTCGGTGTCCATGATGGTTATCAGATCAGGCAGGGCATTGAATGTTCTGTCCCATTCCTTGTTAGCCAATAAAAGAGCATTTCTAATGTGTTCGCATTCTAAAAGCTCTTCAGTATCTTTTTTGTTCAAATTACTATTCCCCACTAATATAATCAATTTTCAAATAATAATTATCATTATTTTTAATTCATTTCTTAGACTAAATAAAATAATAGAATATAAGTTAATTAATAAATATCATTTCATTTACAGGGAGAAACTAGTTCAAATAATGACCATCCAACCATTTAACATTGGCGATCATTGCGGTTTCCCTGCTTAAACTTATCAAATCATCTTTTTCCAGAAGGTTAACATCATTTTTACCAACCATGCGGGTAATGGTGGCTATTTCTTCTGTAGAAACATTTATGAAATTAGAAAGATTTCGTATCCCCTTTTTGACATCTAACTGTTCCATTAATTGTGGATTTTGAGTTGTCACTCCAGTTGGGCATAATCCACTGTAACAGACACGATATTGTTGGCAATTCATAGCTATCAGTGCTGATGTGCCTATATAAACTGCATCCGCACCTAAAGCTAGACATTTAGTAAAATCTGCAGAGTTCATCAATCCTCCGCCGGCAATGAGACTAAGATTGTCACGAACTCCCATTTTTTCAAGTTTCCTATGGGCACGGGGCAAAGCAGCCAGTATGGGAATTCCCATATTGTCTTTCACATATGTATTAGTGGCTCCAGTACCTCCACCAAAACCATCCAGTGAAATAAAGTCAATCCCTGCCTTTGACAAGATTTTAACATCTTTTTCCACATTTCCACACCCAATTTTCGCCCCTATGGGGATTCCTTTGCCAAGTTCCCTTAGCCAGTTAATTTTTTCTTCTAATTGTTCAGGGCTGGTGATGTCAGGGTGATGGGCTGGGGAATAAGCTGATTCGCCCTTTTTAAGTCCACGAATTTCTGCCACTTCTTCTGTGATTTTTTCGGCAGGCAGATAACTTCCTTTACCAGGATAAGCTCCCTGACCAAACCTTATCTCCACAGCACCAGCAGATTGGAGTAGTTCTTCATCGAAACCAAAACGTCCTGTTGAATATTGCACTATCATCAATTCAGGGGAAGTTTTTCTTTCCTCATGAAGCACACCTCCTTCTCCGGTGTTAAATCCAATATTCATTTTAGATGCTGTTTGGGATATTACCAGACGCACATTCCTGGAAACTGCTCCAAAACTCATACCTGAGATCATGATGGGTGAAGACACTTTCAAAGGTTTTTTAGATTTAGGTCCGATAGTTATAGATGTATTAACATCTTCCTCTTTGTTGAGGGGTATCCGTTCAATTTGCGCTGGTAAAAAATGGAGATCATCTAGTTTACAGGGAATTTCCTTCAAGGAGCCCATGGCAGATATCAAACTTTCTCCTGCAACTTTATCTTTGATTTCGACTATTTTTTCATAAAAATCAGTGTTTTCTTCATTATATTTCCGGCGCATAAGAGTTTTATTTTCTCCCACTTCTTCTAGGCTGCAAAAATAAATATTTTGCAGATTGTACTCAAAGTATAGGGGGCAACTGTTGCAGATGCAACCGTTGACAGGGATTTCACATTTACTAGCCCCAATACTACAATAAAGAACTTCATCCTTGCAGTTTTGGGAATAACTTGGACAGAAAGTGCATAAGCATTTTGCTCTATTTTCTGGTGTGTTTTCAATTCTGCTTTCATGTGATGAATCCTCTTTCATTTCATTGCCTCCACAACAATATTTACTATTTTCCTTATTTTTTTTATATCTCCAATTCTTACTTCAATAGAATTTTTTTTTACTTATTTTAGAATAAGTTGTAAGTTCATGTTAATCTTTCCATTAATGTTCCATTCATTATTATGATCAACCTCTATATTGGGGTTAATGATACATATTTTCATATGACTAATTACCACTCGTAAATTGAGATTAATTCTTTATGGAATAATTTAATATCAATCATCCCGTTTCTATACCGAATATTTTTATGATTTTCACTTATAACACCTAAAGAAAGTAGGTTTCAGCCAGCAGACTGATTTTGATAAATCTGAATCTTTAAGTATTAGATTTGAAGCTTATTTTATATCCAACATAAATATATGAAATTTTGAAGAACAAAAAAAAATGAGTTTGGGAAAAAAATATTATACTGCAGACTGCTTGGAAAATGCTTGTCAATTGTGAAAAAGAGGATGTTCTCGATGAATTAGGCGCATTTCAACATTAACAGTGATGTTAAAAAAATTACCAATTAAGGGTTTATATATCTAAAATTAAAAAGGGGGGGGGGAGGTTAAAATAAAATCATTTTTTTTTTTAAAAAAAAATTTAGAACAATTTACCCAACTTTAAAAGGGCTTTTGGCGAGATTTTAACCAGTTTTCTAACCATTTCTGCGGTGTTAATAGTTTCAAAGTCACTCTTTTGGAATGCTTCTGCAATCTGGTCTAATTCCTCATCAGAAAGACTTAAAAGATAATTTTTGGCCTTTAAATATTTTTCAAATGATTTGCCTAGTTCGGCTTCACAAAGTTCTTCATATATTTCAAGGCTTTTTTCCGAGTAATCACCTTCAATTACAGCTTGTGCGGCCACTTGACCAGCAATTCGACCTCCTAACATTCCACTAATAATACCTCCGCCTGTAAGTGGGTTTACCATACTTGCAGCGTCTCCAGTGACCAGAACATTATCGGTTACCTTTTTCTTGAGTAATCCACCAACAGGATCTCCACCAACATTGATTTCAACTGCTTGTGCATTTTTGGTGGCAGGATTATTCTTCACAAACTCTAAAAGGTGTTCATAGGCGCTTTTATCAGTCATAGTGGTTAAAACACCCAGACCTACATTAGCTATGTCATCGCCTTTAGGGAAAATCCAAGCATAACCTCCAGGAGATACACTACCAAAATAGAATTCTATGCAGTCTGGTTCTTCCATCTCAACTCCTGCCATTTCAAACTGGGCACAAGATTCCATATCTTTAGGTTTAAGAGAAGTTCGAAGTCCAGCCCATCTACCAACCCTTGATTCCGGGCCATCAGCAGCTATTACAATCTTAGCCTTGATTTGGAATTCTTCACCCATGCTCTCAGCAGTAACCACCATCTGACCATCTTCTCTTCGCATACCAGTAGCCAGGGTTTTGATCATGATTTGCACACCAGCACGACCAGCATCCATGGCCATGTATTTGTCAAAGACTTTACGTTCTAGGATGTAACCTGCTTCCGGGAGTTTTACTTTATCCTCAGTAAGGGTCACTGAAGTTCCATTTGGGGAAACCATACGGATTCCGCTTGCTTCTTTAGTCACCCAACGTTCAGATGGTTCGATTCCTAACTTTTTAAGCCCCTCTTTAGAAACGCCTTCAGCGCATCTTTTGGGAGATCCTATCTCGGATTTTTTGTCCATTAAAATTACACTGGAACCAGCTATGGCTGCGTGTTTTGCAGCAGTTGAACCTGCAGGGCCGGCCCCTATAACTAAAATATCAGTTTCAATCATATTAATCATCCCCTTTTTCCAGGGCCTGCACTGGACATGCCTTAACGCATATTCTGCAGTCTTTACAATCTTCTTCGTTGAAATTTAAGCTTATTTCGCGTACTTCAATGAGGTTACGAGGACATACACCTGCACATTCTCCGCAGTACATACACCATTCCTTAACTATCATATTATCAGTCTCTTATTGATTTTAAAAAAATTAACTATTTGAATTCTAATTGAAAAAATTACTTAATTAAAGTATTATCAAACATTTTGCTTTCTTACTTATAGTTTTTACTTTTTTTTTAAACTTTTTCTATTCACAGTAGAATAAATGATCTTTTTTTTAAAAAAGGATGAAACACAATATTAATTGGGAATAATAATACCTATTTTCGTATTGAAAATCTTAATATTTTATATAATTGATTTAAAGAGATTAGTGTCTATTTTTCATCCTCTTTTTTTTCATCTTCAGGGGATTTGAACACATAACCACAATTACTGCACGAAAAAGACTGTGTTGTACCAAATGCATGATGTTCTCTATCTAATCTCCTTCTAAGGGTTTTATCCATAGAACCGCATTCAGGGCATTTTTCATTAAGTTTTCCTAGGTTCATATATTTTGTCTCCTCACACATTAACAAGACATGTTTATTTTGTTTATTATGATACTAATAAGATTAATTTTTGTTAAGTTACAGTCATATTGTAGGGACCGGTTATATTGGTATCATTGTTTTTAGTTTTATTTTGGGATGATTTATGCGAAGATTTTGAAGTTTGGATGGTATTATCTGATGTCGTGTTATTAGAAACATTATGATATTTAAAAAGGGAGTAATTAGTTGAATGATTGTTTTGTTGGTCCAAATCAGCGAAATAACCAATGGCAGCTATGCCTAAAATTAAAACTATCCCCATAATCACTGGAGTGTTTTTCTTCATATTGATCTACTCACTATTTACTATTTTTCTAAGAAGGTTTGAGCATAATAGACATTATTCCCCTTTTAGTTTTTCGGTCCATGCCTGATGCATCATTTACCATGCCCAAACTGGGTCCTAGCATTTCTTTGGTAGCTCGTTTGGTGATTTCCTTGAAGATCATCTTATATGCAGTACAGTGGGGGTCTACTCCACTTATTTCGGCTTTACCTGTTTTTTCATTGATAGTAAGGGCGTTGTAGGGACATCCTCCTCTGCAGAACTTTATATAATTGCATCTTTTACACTCTGAGTCTACGTAGTCTTTGAAGCCATGAAGTAACTTCCAAGAATCAGACTGGGCTAAATCTTCCATACTGGGATGATCCCTTACATTTCCCATAACATATTCAGGCATTCCCACGAAACGATAGCAAGGATATATACTTCCATCTGGACCAACTGCGAAGGTGTCTCCCATGCAGTCCACAAAGGTGCAAACCACCCCTCGGCGTGTGAAAACACATTTTGCTAGGTGATCAATATTTTTAAGTTCGATTCTGTCCATATTTTCCAAGTACTGATCAAGTAGGTAAATTAAAAGTTCCCCATACTCTTCAGGGGATAAAGCCCATTTTTCAGGGTTAGCACCACGTAATGATGGCAAAGCAGGGTGTAGTTTAAGGTTCAAACCATTTTCCAGGAAAAAATTGAAAATTTCTTCCTTGAATTGGATGGAATAGGAGGTGAAAGTAGATATAAAGCTTACCTGCAAACCATGTTCCTTTGCAATTTCATAACCTTTCATTGTCTTCTGATAGTATCCTTCTCCCCTCTGCAAGTCATTCAGTTCCTCTGGACCATCCAGACTTGAACCAATAGGTATCTCATATTCTTTAAATAATTCTGCCAGTTCAGGTGTCAAGTTCCATAAATTGGTTTGAATTGCAAAAGCTGGCTTAAGATGTGCTAATCCATCAGCCAAGAGTGGTAATGATTCTTTAAAAAATTCATATCCTGCCAGTAATGGTTCTCCACCATGGAAGGTGAAAGTAACTGGTTCGTTTCGGAAGTCTTTAAGCCATTCTACTGTTTCTCTAATTATATTGACATCCATTATTGGGGAACTTTCCTCCGAACTCCAACAATACTCACAACTGGAAGGACATCCCAATGTGGGAACCAGCATCACATGAAAAGCCATAAAAATTCACCATTTTAAAGAAAAATTATAAACAATATAAATTCAATGATTAATTTTAAATTAATATTATACTAATTACTTATGTTTTTTAAATAATTGTCTTTTTTTCCAGACATCCTCAGATTACAAGTATTAGTATCCTATAAATAAATATTTGATCAGGCCAAAAAAAATTCTAAACACATCCTAAGAAAAGCCCATATTTTACTTATTCCAGTAATTTTTACTTATTCCAGTAATTTTTACTTATTCCAGTAATTTTCCCAATATTATGATGAACTATTAATTAATTCCCCTGACAATAAATCCTGACAATAAATAAATTGGAAATGTAATTGTTCATATTGTTCTGGTTGTAATATTATATAGTATCAATATAGAGTTT
>DUPR01000009.1 GCA_012838205.1 Methanobacterium sp. | reverse complement strand
AGCTTTAATCAACAGTTTACAACATGTTTCACTACGAAAATAGCTAAAATCATCGAATTAGAATGGAATAAAAGGCCTTCACCACAATCAATAAAAAACTGGCTAACAAAAACAATTAAAAGAAAAAACAAAGACAATCAAGAATATTTAGAAAAAATAATCCATTATAAAAACAGAATATTCGAAATTATAGATATAAAAAACTATAACACAGCAAAAAAAAAATTTAAAAAAATTAAAACATGAAATCAACAATATCCCATACCAATTCAGGAAAAAAATAACTAAAAAATTCGTAATACACTTTGAAAGATTCATAAATCGTGCATGAAAAGAATTTATTGAAAAGAAAAAAAAATGTTAAAATGGGATATGATTATTCTGAATATTTTTTGCACGATATTCTATTAAGAGTCGTTATTTTTCTAAAGCAACAATTTTTTCAGGAGTTTTTCGCCCTTTAAATTCTACGGAATTAGATATTTGACGATAATGTTCGAATAATCTGTTACCCCATGAAATAGCCTCTTCACCATGACTAATTAAAGAAATATTCAAGTCATATGTTCCATCAGCTGAAAATAGTCCCAAGGCAATAAAGTTGTCTCCTGTGGTCAGTGAGATCTTCACATCTTCATCTATTTTCATTAACTTTAAATTACCTTCTTTGATCCATTTATTCAGTTTTTCTTCTCCAGCAGTTTCAACCAACTTATCAATTATCCCCTCAGTCATTATAAGCTGTACATCGCCCCCGTTTTCCAGGGCTTTCATAAATATCTGGACACTTGCGGGGTTGTATACTGAGGTGAGTTGTTTAAAGTTTTTACTTTTGGCTAAAAATTCTGATAAAACCTCTTGTGGCCTCATAATATTGGTGCTAGTGGATTTAACAATGAATGATTTTTCCAGACAACCAATATCTTTAAAGAGATCAGGAGGGATGCAACTAATATCATGGTTTAAGAACAACCCCTCACAGAGGTTAAGCGAATAAAAAGAGCGCATTACATCGATTAATTTATTGGATACTACTTCACCAGTTTGGGATAGGGAATAATTTCCAGATTCACGGAAAATGAAATTTTTTTGTTCCAGTTGATTCATTCCGTGTAAAATAGTAGACGAACTCAGATGAATTTCCTTACGCAAATCAGCTAAATTCTTAGATCCACTTCTTAAACTAATTAATATCTTAGCCCTTACATCAGAGGCTATGAAAAATTTCATATCATCCTTTACTTGCTCATACAATTCAAACATATAGTCCATTTGACTCCCACCTATTCAATCTATAGTAGCCGAATATTTTTTACATAATTATTACATTTACATTATAGTAATAATTTTATTTAACTAATTTAAATTTTGATTGTTGTTGATTATAAATATTTCCCTTTTTTATGATTATATGTGAATTTCAATAATTGTTGATGGGAATATGATTTTAAAAAAAAACCTTTATAAATGTTTTATAAAAGAAAAAATCAATAATATTAATTTATAATATCCTAAAAAATACCTATAAAAATCGTTCAAACCTTTCTTTTCCAACTTTACAGATAGGACAAATTTCAGGGGGCTCTTCTCTAGCACATAAATATCCGCAAACTCTGCATCTCCACACTGGCAGAGAAACACTAGTTAATACTTTTTTCTTGGAAATTTCATCAACTTTAAACTGTTGATCGGGCCCAGGTCTCCTTTCAGGTATGGATGTTAGTTTTTTTTGACCATTAAAGACTTCGCTGGTAACGTACAAAGCACAGTAACATGCCCCAAATTCGTTCAAGTCAGGATCACGATAGTCGCATGGACATATAATATCAAGATCTTCCTCTTTAGCACCAGATGCTAAGCGACAAGGACAAGCATCATAACCATAACGATTCCTGTTAATTAGAATGCTTTGCAGGAGATCCTTGGTAAATGATTCATCAGGATTAAGATAGTAACCTGCAGATTCAGCATGGTTTTTAATCTCCATATAAAAACGATTTACTTCTTTTTTTGAAATATCAACCGTACTCATTGTAGATTCTCCTTTACTTTATCTTCATCGAATCCCACGATGCATTCTTCATTATTTATTATCAAGGTGGGGAAAGAAAGTTGAGGATTCCATTTCTTCAATTGTTCAATCATCTCTTGCCGTTCATCACCCTCCAGAAGATCAACATAGACGTAGTTGTATTCCACTCCCAGTTCCTCCAACATCATCCGAGTCTTTTTGCACCACCCACAAGTGCTTAATGCATACAGAACAACATCCCCTTTATTTTCACCTTCAACATGTTGCATTGACATTTATTTTTCCTCCGTATAACTTAAGAAAACCTAAAATAACAATGACCAATGATACGATATATCATTTAATTCAATACATGGATCATAAGTTAGCTTTCTTTAATATCATGCCTTAAAGAATTTCTATAAGTAATATTGATTTTGTGATTTTTATGTTTATTGCTTTGTGTTTTTCGTTGTTTGGCATCTAAATATGAAAATCGCAACCAACTACATTATAATCATATTAACATGAATTAATCGTTTAAACATTATTTAATGAATTAACAGTGCGTACTCGTTCAAAAAGAGATGAAAAATTGGTTGATTAATCCACTTATTTATTATCGGTTTACAAACTTGTGAATGAGGCGTGCAATTATCACTCCCCAAGGTTGGTGTATCTAAAAATAATGAAAATTTTATGGTTATATAATGTTGATTTTCAAGTGGTAAAGCTTGTCTGATCCGAGCTTAGTGGATAAATTAATGATTATATTTCCTTTAATAAGTTTATAAAACGTAGACTAATCACCACAACTGCCGATATTCATGACGATCAAGTGGACCTTAATAAACCGAAAGAAGTAGTGAATTAAGATTTTAAATACTTTTAAACATTATACAAAAACAATGGCGACACCATTTAGCGAAAAACACGCAGACACACCTCACAAAACAAATACAAAAAAGACACCTGCAAAAAATTGCAATAGAACACCCCTACACAGTGATTAAAAACAAGTTCAAGTCCCGGACACCGATTAATCAGCACCACTCTCATTAACCCAAAAAACATTTTTCTAATGCTTTTGCTACAACCTACTGCAACTCATTACCTTAACCCAAAATCAGATGATATTGTGGAAATTTTCATCAATAAACTAGAATCAATGATAAAAACAATAAACAAAGATAGAAATGAACACCAAACATGGAAAATAAAGAAAAAAAAGAAATTTTCATTATTTATAATTAAGTTTGTTAGAGTTAGCTGAAAATATACTTTTTTGATAAGGAATTAATTACATGTTGTTTCTAACCATTCTAAGAGCGCAAAACTCACCACACATGGTGCACATATCATTTCGATCTGTTGGTTTTCTTTCACGGCATTTTTTAGGTTTTTCAGGATCGAATGCCAGTTGGTACTGTTTTTCCCAGTCAAAATTCTTTCTTGCTTTGGCCATGTCTAATTCTTTGGCCCATGCAATTTTATGGCCTTTAGCCACGTCAGCAGCTTGTGCAGCTATTTTTGATGCGATAACTCCTTCTTTAACATCTCGCAATACAGGTATAGAAAGATGTTCTGCCGGAGTTACATAGCACAAGAAATCTGCTCCGGCCTTAGCAGCCAATGCCCCTCCGATGGCGGAAGTAATGTGGTCGTATCCTGGTGCCAGATCAGTTACTATAGGCCCTAAAACATAAAATGGTGCTCCTTGACAAACTGTTTTCTGGATTTGCATGTTAGCTTCAACTTGGTTTAATGGCACATGTCCAGGTCCTTCTACCATGACTTGAACTCCTGATTCCCTAGCCTGTTTCACCAGACTTCCTAAAATTAACAGTTCACTCATCTGAGGTATGTCAGAAGCATCAGCCAGACAACCTGGTCTGAGGCCATCACCCAATGAAATAGTTATATCATGTTCTTTTGCTATTTCCAACAAGTAATCAAAATTGGAATAAAGTGGATTTTCTTCTTGGTTGTGAAGTATCCAAGCTGTAAGGAATGCTCCACCCCTACTGACCACTCCCATTATCCTTTCAGATTCTTTAACTTTTTCCACAGTGTCCTGAGTAATTCCACTATGGATTGTCATAAAATCAACTCCTTCCTGAGCTTGTTCTTCAATAGCCTTAAACATGTCTTCTTCTTCCATGTTAATTACCGCTCCACGCTTCTTGGAAGCGTTGATCCCTGCTTGATATATGGGAACAGTACCTAAAGGTACGTTTGTATTTTTAATAATGGCTTTTCGCACTTTTTTATAATTTATTCCAGTAGAAAGATCCATAATAGCATCTGCACCATATTCTACTGCCATCTGAGCCTTATTTACTTCCAAATTCACGTTTTCCAGTTCAGGGGAAGATCCAAGATTGGCGTTGATCTTAGTAGAAAGTCCTTTTCCAATTCCACATGGTTTTGTATTCCTGTTATTATTGGTAGGAATCACCACATAACCCTTAGCAACTCTACGTGCGAGTTTTTGAACATCAATGCCCTCATTTTCAGCTACTTTTTGCATTTCATCTGTGATCTGACCTTTACTTGCCCGGTACAATTGAGTCACTTTTTCACCTTTGTTTTAATATAGTATGTAGTTAAAAGTTAAATATTATGATAGAAAAACTGCGTGCCCAAGATATCATGATCCAGGAAGTGCATGTAACCTCCCGCAACGACATGGTGGCTGCAGCCAAGCTAAAAATGATGCGATGCAATGTTGGAGGTCTGCCAGTAGTGGACAAGAAGAAGTTAGTGGGTATAATAACTCATCGTGACATCCTCCTAGCTGGCGGGGAGGCACTTGGTCTCAAAGTGGGCGATCTAATGAGCAAAGATCCAGAAGTGGCAGAGAAAAACACCCCAATAATGAATATTACCAGAATTATGGCTGAAAAAGGTTATCAAAGAATTCCAGTAGTAGAACAAGGGGATTTGGTTGGCCTTATCACCCAAAGTTCTCTTATTCGCGCCCTTGCTGGTTTAGATGATGAAATATATTAATTATCGCCATTTCTTCCTGACATAGTCTTTAGTTCTTAAACAACTACTCATCTTATGCTAAATTATTATTAGATTAGGGGATCTGGAATTTTAGCATCTTTTTTATCTTTCAATCCTCCGATCTTTTCGATTCTCATTTTAAGAAACTCTTCTCCTTCCTTACTGGCAGCGTATATGGGTATTGCAACTCCCACTGAAAAAATATTCCTTTTTTCTGCAATAGTTCTTAGGTGAATCGAAGCACAAGAAGTTATGATATCAGTGTTTTCAAAAAGGATCTCAGCATCCTCTCTGGAAATACCAGTAGTATGAACTGCAAAAATATAGATATTCACCCCATCATGTTGACTTTCAATTTCTCTGAGTTTCACTGCATCTTCTGCCAATGTAACAGTGACTCCTATTTTTTGACAACCATTATTTATAGATTTTAAAACTCCTTTTGCCTGATTTATCTCTGCAGTTTTTGGGTTCAGAACTGCATTTTCCCCTAATATATTTATGACTTCGTTTATGGGGCTGGTACTGATAATTCCAGAGATTCTGCCACCAATTCCTTGCACCAGTTCTGGATCTTCAACAGTTACAGTTCCACATCCATCACAAACCATGACCGCGCAATCTATACGTTTTTTTTCAAGTAATGTGCCTAGGATCTCAGATATTCCAAAAGATAAGAAATCCCTCATTTTTAACTCTCTCTGACTGGTGCACATTCCAAAATCCTTGATTCGGAATTTTATATTATCTTTAACCACTTGGGGATTGAGTTTCTCGATATTTCGGTACTTGTGAAAAAGAGGGCAGTAATTTATTTGAGGTTCTTCAACTTTGACTACTTTTCCATCCTTTATGACTATTTTTGATTTGCCTAAAGCCTCTATAACATGTTCATCCACGTTAACACCTCAAATTATGATAATATAATGTGTAATTCTAACCCAATTAGATTTATCCCAAAAATAATTTTATCTTGATTGTTTAATAAAGCACTTCACCAGAAATAAACATAACTTTTCTTAACCATAGAAAACTTTAAATTAGATAAGAATGAACAGCATATAAGCCATGCCGGGGTGGCTCAGCTGGTTAGAGCGCGCGGCTCATAGGGTATTAAGCAAGTGCTCTGACTTTTTCCTGGGATACCGCGAGGTCGCGGGTTCGAATCCCGCTCCCGGCACTTTAATTTTATTTATTATGACATGATCTATATTTTACTTCTTTTTAGACCTCTGTTCTTCTTCTGAACCTTCAATACAGTATAATTCATATTTCATTTGAAAATTGATGTGCGTTGAACACTCACTACAATTGCATTCTATTAATTCAAGACCACAACCACTATTACCTAAAATACAGAATAATCCTTCTTTATTTTCATTCATACATTCGTTGAAACTTGGGCATTCTCTGCAGATGCATATCCTTTTCTTTTGCATTTCAATTAAAGTTTTTAACTGATTTTCTGACATTTCTGACATTTTTTCCAGAATTTCTTCAAATTTATCCATTAAAAAAACCCCATATCTTTGTTCAATAGTAAAATTATATACTGCCACTTACCATAAGATTAAATATTTCAATGAACTTCACTGTAATTCTCAAAATTATATTTGAATTCAGTTAATTTATATCAAATTTCGATATTTTCGAAGAGAGTATAATAATTATCTGATAATATTATTTGTTTCCACTTGGAAATGTTATATTTTAAAAGATGCAAGAAAAGGACAATTATTAAAAATAAACTAATGAATTATTTGGTGCCCATATGCCTAAAAAACAGGAAAAAACAGATTACTGGAAAATGATTGAAAGACAAACTGGAATTCTAGATAAAAACGAACAATTGAAACTTAAAAAGTCTAAAATAACTGTTATAGGATGTGGAGGTATTGGTGGCGCCACTTTGGAAATGTTAACTAGAATGGGAGTTGGAGAGCTCCGTATAGTTGACAAAGATGTTTTTGAAATCTCCAATATCAACCGGCAGCTCATGAGTAAAATAAACAACATCGGAAGACCAAAAACTGAAGTAACCTTGGAAGAACTTAGAACAATCAACCCTTCACTGAAAATTGAGCAGATTAACGAAGAATTGACAGATGAAAATGTATACGAAATGTTAAATGAAAGCCATGTTGTTGTAGATGGCTTAGATAACCTTTTCACTCGTATTATAGTTAGTAGATGTTCCAGGGAATTAGAACTTCCTTTTATTCATGGAGCAATTCATGGTACCATGGGACAAGTGACAGTGTTCAACAATACAACACCTTCCTATGAGGAATTGTTTCAATTACCTTCACAGGGAAAAAAATTAACTGATGAAATTATTTCTAGAATTAATAATTTGAACAAAGAAGTTCCTCCAGTAATTGGACCAGTTCCTAACATTGTAGGGTGCATTCAAGCTTTTGAAGCTGTTAAAATTATAACAAACAAAGGAACTTCCTTGATGGCACCTAATGTATTGATGTTTGACTTATTGAAAGAAGAAGCATTTACAGTGGTGAGATTTTAAATTTTCAATTAAAAATTAAATATTATCTAAAATATAGTGTTTTGATGGTGTATTAATGAATCAATCCAAAACAACCGTTTTAATTGGATTTGTAGTAATATTTTTAATATTAATGGCCAGTGGATGCACATTTGATAAAGGAAATCTGATTAATCAAAAAAATGAAAAAACAGAGGATATTATCCAATTTACGGTTAACATAGCAGAATCGAATAATAATTCATATCATGTAACTGGATTAGTCGAAAACAAGGTGGAACAAAAATATCGGTTTGTTAACATGACTGTAACAGGGTATAATAATAAAAATGAAGCAATCTCTGAAACTAAAATAATGATCCCTGAGGTTTCTGGATATGATTACGCTACTTACGAAGTATGGTTAGCAACACCCCCTGCTGAAAAAATTACTATGGTAAAATTAAGATTCATAAATGGCACTAAAGGATAAAAAACCATCAACAAAAGTTTTATTTATAATTACTTAATTCATATTTGTTTTTTTTTCCACTGATGAAGCATTGTTGTTATTTAAAATTCATCTATTAACCCAATTTAAAAATACCACAAATATTTAAATACCAGCAAAAGGAAACATACTTCCGGTTAAAATAAAGGAGTTACAAATTGCAAGACAAAATTGGAAAATTACTTGAAGATATAGAAAAATGTGGTATTAAATTCGTTAGACTACAATTCGTAGATATACATGGGACTCCTAAAAACATGGCTATTCCCTTAGTAAAACCAACCGACATAGAAGCTATCATAAAAGACGGAATTTTATTTGATGGTTCCTCAGTCGATGGATTTGTAGACATTAACGATAGTGATTTAGTAATAAAACCAGACCCTGACACATTTTCCACACTTCCCTGGAGACCTGAAGAAAAAGGAGTGTGCCGGTTCATTTGTGATATTTATTGGCCTGATGGAACACCTTTTGAAGGAGATCCCAGATATATACTGAAAAAAACCTTGGCCAAAGCTGAAAAAATGGGTTACGAATACAATGTTGGTCCAGAGCCAGAATTTTTCATTGTTGACGTAGATGAAGATGGAAATGTTTACCCACATGATGAGGGCGTTTACTTCGATGTGGAACCTGTAGACCAAGGAACTGACATGAGAAGAGAATTAGTTTTAGGATTGGAAGAGTTAAACTTCGACGTAGAAGTAAGCCATCATGAAGTAGGGCCTGGACAACACGAAATAGACTTCAAATTCGACCATGCCCTGAAAACTGCAGATGCATTCATTACATTCAAACAAGCAATTAAAGCCATAGCAGACAAATTAGGCTCAATGGTCACTTTCATGCCGAAGCCTTTCTTCGGTGTTAACGGTAGCGGTATGCACTGCCACCAGAGCTTGTTTAAAAATGGAGAAAACATTTTTTTTGACACTGACACCGAAACTCAATTATCAGAAGAAGCATTACATTTCACTGGAGGTTTACTAAAACATTCAAAAGCATTATCCGCTATTGTAGCTCCAAGTGTTAACTCATACAAACGATTGGTACCGGGATATGAAGCCCCAGTTTACATCACCTATGGATTTAGGAACAGATCAACCCTGGTCCGAATTCCTGCGTCTCGTGGTAACGGTACGCGAGTGGAGTTCAGAAGCCCTGACCCCTCATGTAACCCATACTTAGCATTTGCTGCTATGCTTGAAGCAGGTATGGATGGTATTAAGAACAAAATCGATCCAGGAAAGCCAACTGAATTAGATGTATATAAATTAAGCCCTGAAGAACTGAAATCAATGGGTATTGAAACACTTCCATCAAGCCTTTGGGAAGCATACCATGCCTTGGAGGATGACGAAGTGATTAAAACATCCCTTGGTGACCATGTGTACAACGAGTTTTATGCCTTAAAAAGGAAAGAATGGGATGAATACCGGATACAAGTATTCCAGTATGAAGTCGAGAAGTACCTTCAGATTTAAAACTCCGTCTTTTTCTTTTATTTTTCTTTTACTGCACAATTACTATTTTATCCTAATTCAACCATACAATTAAATAAATAATACCAACAATGCGAACTAATATTTATTATAATGATTTAAATGAAAGTTATACTTCTAAAAAAATTATTAAATTGGTGAATTAATGCCACAGGAAACTGATCGTAAGATGATAGAGATCCTAAGGATCCTTGCAGAAAAAGGTAAAGTTTTAGGGGCTAAAACCATATCTAGAGAACTTCACAAGAAAGGATACGACTTGGGTGAAAGAGCAGTTCGTTATCATTTGCGTATTCTGGACGAAAGAGGATTTACTGCACGTGTTGGATATATAGGTCGAGAAATAACTCCTGAAGGCATTAAAGAACTAGGTAAAGGCCTAATTTATGATCAAGTTGATTTCATTTTTTCTAAATTTGAAGACATGATGTATCAAACCACTCTTAATCCAAAAACAAGTTTAGGATCCGTGGTTGTAAATACATCAACTTTTTCCTATGATGCGCAGTTAATGAAAATTATTGAAAATATTTTCAACAAACAAATAGCAGTAAGTCCCTATGTTAAAATTAACACACAAGCCTCATCTGATGGTAATGAAAACAAAATAGAAATGGAAACTATTTGCGGAACCACCATTGACGGTATGCTCCTTAAATCAGGAATCCCCGTTGTGCCTAAGTATGGTGGCTTGGTTGAGATAAAAAATCATGTCCCCCGAGATTTTATTGAACTTATTGCCTATAAAAAGACTTCCATGACACCTTTGGAGGCTTTTGCAGATCAAGAGATGACCTCCGTTTTAAAAGTGATAGAAAGTGGTAACGGAGATATTCCAGCTAATTTTCGGATAATACCAGCTAATTCCAGAGAAGATGCAATTAAATTATTTGATAATCTCAAAAAAATAGGAATTTCCGGAATTTTAAAGATTGGTGAGGCAGGTGAACCAGTTCTGGGTATTCCCGTGGATAAAAATATGATTGGAATCGCTGTTATTGGAGGTATAGCTCCCTTATGTGCTGCAAAAGAATCAGGTTATGAAGTTGATATAAAAATGGCTGAAAGCACAACTGAATTCTCGCAAATGAAACCAATCACAACACCTCGAAAGTTATTGAAACTGGCAGGACGTGAAAAAGGTGAAAAAGTTAAATTTTTACTTTCCAAAGCATGGAACCTTATCCATGAAGTTGATTTCGATCTTGAAAGTCATACAGGACAGGTAATAGTTAATGTGTCATACCTTAAAGAGGAAGACTTTGAAGAAGGACTGAATATTTTTGGACATGTGATGGCCTCCCGTCCAGAGTACTGCACCAGTAAATACTACCAGATCGTTCCAGGTCCAGATGGTAAAAAAGGAATAGCAACTGTTTGCAGTTTGACAATTGATGGAATACTCACCAAACAAGGAATAGCAACAACCCCCCAATATGGAGGTATCTTGGAAACAGACAACAAAACACCGCGATTCATTGAACTAATTGCTTACGGAGGTTCATCCCTAGACCCACACGAAATTTTTTTATCCAAATGTTTAACATCTGTAAGTGATGCTTTGAAAACAAGTGGCAGGATACTGGCCAGTTTGAAAGAAATTCCATATGTAGCTCGTCCTGAAGCGATGGATGTTCTTGAAAAAATTGGAAATGCAGGATTTTCAATTCTTAAAATAGGTAAACCCAGTGAACTAGTCTACAATGCTAAAGTAGAACGGTATCATGTGGGCATAGTTGCTCCTGGTGGGTTAAACCCATTAGCTGCTATTAAAGAAACAGGAATTCAAGTTCAAGCCAAAGCTGTTGAAAAACTCATGAACGTATCCCAGATGGAAGAATTTTAAGTAAAAAGTAAATCTATTATTTTTAATTAAAACTTGACACAACCAATTTTACAAAGATAATGGTAAATATTGCCATTCATTTTGTTTTTAATGAAATCATCTTAAAATTTGTAAAAAAGAATAATAAATAGATTTTTCTCGAAATTTCATCATCAAAAAAAAAGTAACCCCTTAAAGCAGATTGAAAAATAAGATGTGAAATCCTATCGAATAAGAAATCTAATCTATAAAACGTGTGTCGGACTTTTTTTCCTTGACTTCCTGTTTTTTATCATCAAACCAACCCACACACACATCTTCATCTTCACAAGTATCAAAATGTGGAATGTATGGTTTTATATCAAGAAGAGGAGTTCCATCAAGAACATCTACATTAGATATATGGATAATGTTTCCTTCAACTTTTTCCAAACAAACTACTGACATGCCAATGGGATTAGGTCTTTTTGGAGCCCTTGTTGCAAAAATTCCACGTTTTACATTGTCTAAAAAGGGTTTTACTCTAAGAGAATGCCCATTGCACATGTGAAGATGGTATATCAATATTATGTGTGAAAAACCTTCCAAATCTTTTAAACCTTCCAAATACTCGTTTTCAAGTTCAATTTGTCCTTTAACTCCTTTTGCACCTACGGGTTGGATGGGCATTCCCTGAAGATCCTTGTGAGGTGAGTGTATTGTTCCTATGGGCTTGTATTCTACTGTTTTCATCTTATCACCAGTTTGATCGAAATGCAAGAATGTTAATGAAAATCTATTTTTGCCATCAATTATATAAATGTAATCAAAAGTTTTATTGGAGGATACAAACTATGAAAATGAGTGCACGAAACATGCTTAACGGGAAAGTAGAGGGAGTTACAGTGGGAAAAGTAATGGCCAGTGTAAAAATAAGAATAGAAGATCCTAACATGATTACAGCCATAATAACCCAAGAATCTGTTAATGAATTGGATATTAAAGAGGGAGATGTAGTTAAAGCAATTATAAAATCTACAGAAGTCATGATTGGAAAAGAATAACTTTTTTAATCTTCCTTTTTTCTAATATTTTAATTATTATTAATCGATTCCCCTTATTTTAATAAGATATTATTTGCATTTCGAAAAATAAATTGAGCAGTATATTTAAGGTCTCAGATTTTTCTTTTTATCTACGTAAATATACAACAAATTAGTTGAAAAAACCATCATATTATTGTTTTTTTAGCAGATTAATCATAAAAAGAAATTACAACTCTAAAACAACCCTACAAACTTTTCGAAACGCGAAAAATCTAAGACCTTAAAAATATTATTTTGAATTTTAAAACAACATGTTTCCAGAACAATAATTTTTTTGAAATTCGATATGTTTATATGCCCATATCGTATATGTATATCATCAACTCATTAGTTCGGTGATAATCATGCCAGTAGTAATAGACTTAGAAAAGTGTGGAAAAATCAATGACTGCCCCGGAGAAGGACTGTGTATCAAACTATGCGAACAGGGTGCATTAGTAGAAGAAGACGGGGAATTAGTTTTATACATGGAAAAATGTGATGACTGCGATTTATGTATCACGAATTGTCCAAATCAAGCCATATCTAAAGCTTAACTTTTAAATTAGAATAATGGTGTAGGGAATGGTATAATGAGCACAGTAGAAAGAAACGGGAACGAAAAACGTTCTCTGGATTACATCAGGAATAAATGTGTCGGCTGTGGAATATGTACAGAAATCTGCCCAACAGAATCACTAAAATTAGGTCCAGTGCTACCAATAGCAAGAGGTTTAGTTGACATGGATTATCTAAATGTAAATGGTAAAAATTGTGTTTTGTGCGGTTTATGTGCTTCAGCTTGTCCTTTTGGAGCTCTTGAATTTGAGATCAACAATAAAAACATCAAAGACCTTGATGAATATCCTATTTGGAAACACAGTGCGTCTATTGATGAGGATGAGTGCTTATACTGTAAAGCATGCGAAACTGCATGCCCACAGGATGCCATAACTATTAAAAGAGAACTCCCTGAACGTTCAAAACTGGTAACTGGTGAAATCAATATTGATGAAGATAAATGTATTTACTGCGGGGTATGTGAAGAATTGTGCCCACCACAAGCCATAAGCATGAAACAGGAAAAAATGGATCGTGAGATCAAGGTAGATGAAAATAAATGCGTTTACTGTCTGGTGTGTAAACGTGCCTGTCCAGTAAATGCTATAAAAGCTGTTTGTAGTTCATGTTCCTATGGAGACTATCGATTAAACCCTGAAGATGCAAAAATTAAAGGTAGGTCCATCTTGCAGGAAGACGAATGTGTGAACTGTGGGTGGTGCCAAGAAATCTGTCCAGTGGATGCAGCTAAAGTCATAAAACCCTTTGAAGGCGAGGTAATAATGGACACCACGGAATGTAAAGGTGATTCATGCCATGCTTGTATGGATGTTTGCCCCTGCAATGCAGTGAGCTTAGTGGATAATAAATCATCCATAGAAGAGAGATTTTGCATTCTCTGTGGTGCTTGCAGTAATGTCTGCCCACAAAACTGTATTAAAATTCAAAGAGATAAGATAAATCTGGAAAACATTAAATCCAAGTCATGGCAGAAACAAATGGCCAAATTAGTTGTTAATGGTTCTAAATAACCATTTATTTACTTTTTTAAAAATTTGGCTTTGTAGAAACCATGTTTTTTTTTATTTGAAATTGAGGTTTTTTAATTTTTTTTGGTAATAAAAATAACTTTATTAGTTTTAGGTTGAGTTTTTCCTGTTTTCACTTGAAATTACACTTACATATTTTTAAATACGGTTGCTAAAGTATTTATAAAGGGAAAGGGGAATAATATTATTATGATTAGCAAAATCTATTATTCCCCCGTTTATTGTGGGGTCTCAAAGCAGTTAAATCTTTTGGATTTTAATTTTAAAAATTCTAATATTCAATGTTTAAAAAGATTTTCAAACAAGAATAGTGGATTAAAAGAAAATAAATTGGTCGAATTCATTGAAAGAACATATTATTATGTTAAAATAGCGATAAGCAAGTATTCTAATGCTTTTTCAAACCATTTATATTCACAACATGCTTTATTCACAATATTAGCAATGAAAATTTACACAAAATCAACATATCGTGAAATAATTGATTTTATTGATGTATCAGACCTAATTAAGAAATATTTGAGAATAAAAAAGGTTCCACACTTTACAACGATCCAAAAATTTTTTAAAAGACTACCTTCAAAACAAATTAGAGAAATTAACCGTTTAATATTATCATTAAACGATATTAAAGCAGATATAATAGCATTAGACGGTTCTGGTTTCACTAATGATTATGCAGACAAGTATTATGCAAAAATACGGCAAAAAGAAAGAAAAAGCTACATAAAAAACCACTTAACAATAGACGTAAAAACACGCCTTATTTTATATTATCAAACATCACGTGGACCGAAATACGATACACAATTTGCAAAACCTGCATTAAGACAAATCAAAAAGTATAAACCAAATTACATAGTAGCTGACAAAGCATATGACACAGAACCAATAAGAAAGTGTATAAATGAAGAACTCAAAGCATTTGACCAAATCCCTCTCAAAAACAGAGCAAAAAAAGGACAATACAGACTAAAAAGCCCAGCAATATTCCGACAGAAAATATACATAAACAGAAACAATATAGAAAGCATATTTTCAACAATAAAGAGAAAATTTAACGGCACAAACCATAGTAGAAGCACACAACTATCAAACAAAGAAACCAAACTCAAAAACACAATATACAACATCTACAGATCAACACAAATCAAATAAAAAAAGGGTT
>DUPR01000008.1 GCA_012838205.1 Methanobacterium sp. | reverse complement strand
TCGCTTAATTTTACCACTACCATTCTAATATCATGAAATAAACATCATTTAGAAGTTTTTGATCTATACTAAAGATCGTTCCCATAACCACATATAAATCTTTTGGTCCATTTTCTTAAAAAAAAGATAATAAAACATTTTTAAGGGATTTAAGCATGTTATAAACAAATTTAAATTTTTTGATCGTCGTTTTCATCTTGATTTTTTCGAAAAATGTAAGAATTATTAGAATAATAGAAATTCTACTTTAAAGAAAAAAATTGCCATCAGATTTTAGTCTAAATCTATGAATAATAATAAAATATAATATCATTAATGATATTACAATCAAAGTCAGATTATGAACTGATGTGATATACAAAATCAATAAATGATGTAGCAGATCACCTGATTATTATCTAAGATTATAATTCATATTTATACTGGTATTATTATGAAAATATTAAGCATACAAATTTCAACTCCAGAAAACAACGCTGAATGGTGGCGTATTTCAAACTTAGCTAAAATAATGGAGGATGCAGGGCATGAAGTTGATTTAGTTCATTATTGTGGTAAAACCAAATACCAACAATTTAAAAATAGGGATGCATTCCCAAATGATCAATTTATTATAACATCTCAACTCAATGTCTATTTCAAACATCTGAAACTATTACGCGAAAATAACTATGATTTGGTGTATGCCAATACTGGTGCTGCTGCTTTTTGTTCTTTATCAGGTAGATTAACTAAAACCCCCCTTGTTTTTGATATGCACGGTGATTTACTACAAGAACTTCTACTTAGATGTGGATATAGTTTGAATCCTAAATTCATGATAAACTACTTGCAATTCAAAATAATGGACTATGCAAATCTAAAGGGATCTGATCAGATCATATGTGTTTCCAATCGGATGATTGACTACTTACACACAAGTAAGGGCATTTCACTGAATAAATTAGAATATGTAACCAATGGTGTTGATTTGGACTTTTTTAAACCTGAATTTGATAAAGTTCAGGAATTTAAAGAACAGTTAGGTTTTGAAGATAAACTAATATTTGGTTATGTTGGCGGATTTCAAAGTTGGCAAGGCACAGAAAATCTTATAAAAGCTGCTAAGTCTTTAAATGATGATGATATTGCATTTTTAATCGTTGGTGGGGAAACTACACTGCCTAATAGAGATAATTGTAATACTATTTTCATTCCAAAGATCAATCGCAACGAAATACCAAATTATTACTCAGCATGTGACGTGTTAATTTTACCTAGACCTTTCCATATTGCAACCGAAGTCGCAGCCCCCACTAAATTCGCTGAATATACATCAATGGGTAAACCGGTTCTTACTTCAAATGTTGGTGACGCTGCAGACTTGGTAAAAAAATACAATTCCGGGATTGTGGTTGACAATAATCATGTGAATAATCTCTTAAATGGTTTTGATCAGTTTAAAAATTTAGATGATGCCGAATTAAGAAGAATGGGCAAGGCTTCTAGAAAATTAGCTGAAAATGAGTTTGACTGGAAGATAGTAAGTAAGAATTTATTAAAATCTTTAGAAAAATTCCAATAACTTAAAAAAAAATGTTTCAAAAAAGGCATAGTAAATACTTAATTAATTATTTTTTTTTTAATAATAAAAATTAAGGTATAAGAACCTTTGATCCTCCATTATCATAAATTCTTGATTTCCATTCTTTTAAAAATATATTGCTGCTGGTGGTATTAGTGATAAATGTTGGAGCAGTTTGTTCAAATATAATGTTTTTTTGCGTGTTTAAGTAAGTTAAATATAGATACTGATATTTAAAGCGGGAATCTGTTTTTAAACGTTTCTTGAATTTAAAAGTTTTTTTAGAATCTATAAATGTTCTATTGGGTATTGAAAAATTATTTGCAGCCATTAATCGGAAACCTGCGACAGTATCCCCATGGATTCTTATTTTTCTCTTTTCTCCATAGTGGCTCAAAAATTTAGCCCCTGCAACATCTTGATCATAAATGAAAGCTTCTGTCCTAGCGTTGGAATTTTCATCATAATAAATTGATGATGGAATACCGCTGGCAAGGTAGTTAAAATGTATGGAAACTGTGAAAAGTGAAATAATAAGTATTGTCAAAAGAACCAGATCTAATTTAGGCTTTCCTATTAGTTTAGCAATTTTTATTACACCAATAACAAACATTGGCCCTAAGAAAACTAAAGAAGTAAGAAATATTCGGTGCGCACCATAAGCTTTAGAAAAAAATGGAATAACAATAAATAATGCCAATAAAACGGCTGAAATCACTGAACCAAGAATAAATTCAAATGGTAATTTCTTTTTGTACTTTTTATATCCTACGAAAGATGCGAAAATTTCCCACAATGTAGCCATTAAACCAATGCCGATGGTTAGAAAAATTGCATCATTGACCAAAACACTAATCATTTGAGGAACAGAATCTACGCCAATTCCAAAAATAGCAGGAATTGTGTTCTCACGGGTATGGTTTACAACAATTGGGTTAGTTGTATTTGTTACATTAGTTACATTGGTTGCATTTATGGAGCTTGATGAGTTAGTTATGTTGCTGGTATTTGCACTTGATCCTGTTGATATCCTAAAAGCTCGGGTTGCTGTACGTGATTGGGATTTAGCCACAATAAAATACCAAATATACGAAAAAAGCCCTAAAAAGGCCAATATATCAAAATTAATCGGTCTTATCTTTTTATCGTTGAATACTTTTTTTATAAATGGAATTAAGATAATTGGTACTGTCATGGCCAGACCAATGAAGGCAGTACTATAGTGGGAAACAATAACTGAGAACATGAAAATGATGAATAATATCTTTTTGTTTATATTACTCAAATCGGAATCAAAAATTACCAACACAGCTAGGAAAAAGAATATTAATGCAAATTCTTGTCTTATAAGGGATAGTAATTCAATAAAATTCATCTGGAAAAGTACTAATAACGCAACAAATATTGCATATTTATTCCCAACTATTTTTCTGGATATAACATAGATAATTAGAGGTATAATTGAACCAATAAATCCAAAAAGAATTTTAAAGACATATATTCCTTTAATAGATGTTAAAACACTATAAATTGTGGGTAAGATGTTTACACTTAAACAGTTATTTAAAGGAGTATTGAAGATGTTTGTATCTAAATGGTAGTTATGTAAGGTGTATTGGAAGTAAAAAAACTCTAAATGATTGTCTCTCCCAATGAGATAATTTGATGTCAAGCCATGCATCAAAAAAAAGCTTAGACTTACCATCAGAATAGCAAATGGATAAGTGGAGTTTGATATTTTATTTCGCAAACCAATAATGACAACGAAATATATTGGAATTAAAAACAATAATAGTAAAAGAATGGAATTATTATTGGTTATGTTCATTAAATATGTCCCAAAAAATGCCAAGAAAGGGAAAATGGTTGAAAAAATCATTGGAGAAATTAATTTATTATTCGTATCTACTTTAAAATTGAAGATTTTCTGAATTTTAAATTCTTCTTGATTTTTATGGTATGCAATTATGGATAAAAGGATTATTATAATGTTAAACGTTACGAGCAACGGAAACAAGGATAATGGTTCTGATATGAATGGATATAGATAGTTTAAACCCAACCCCGTAAAAATTATAATGAATAAACTTAATCCAATCCAAAACACAAATTTTTTAACAAATTCTAATTTATTCAAATTCATTAGGATTGTTATCAGTAATCCGGGGACTATGGTGAAATAAATTGTAGGAAGGATTTCTCTGAAGCCGTGGATGTTAAAAAGTATTACAATATCAGTAAGTAAAAGTAGTAGTAACATAGGGGTAAAGAAACTCTTAGTTCTAATGTTTTTTATTTTGCTGTATAATGAAGCCATAATTGGTTCTTCCTAAACTTTAAATTATTATTTATTTCGAAATTTATTGTAATAAAGTGTTTGTTTATTGTATAATCTTTTAACTAGTGTTATAGGCCATATGAGTATTGATTTAGATAAAAATTTAATGTTTAGATATCAATTTATTCTCGGATTTTGACCGTAATCTGGATTAGCATCTAATGTAGTTTTCTGAAACTGGGTGAAATAAATTAGATTTGCACTCATTTATCAGATATTTCTTTATATAGTTTTTCCAGATTTTTAATATGTAGATTCATATCATATTTCTGGCTTGATTTAAATGCTCCCATTTCTAATTTCTCCAATTCTAGTGGATTTTCGACCAAAAACTGGAGTATATCTTGCAACTCGTTGATGTTGCCTGGTTCGAAGAGACAACCATTAACTTTTTCCTCAATTAGTTCGGGGATGCCCCCAATTTCACTCCCAATAACGGGAGTTCCATACTTAAAACTTTCATAAATAGCCATAGGGGAATTTTCATACCAAATAGATGGCATAACAGTAATGTTCGCTTTTTTCTGAAGTGATGTTAGTTCATTTCCATCTAAAAATCCATAAAAAGTAATTCTATCATCAGGTTCAGCAATTTCTTTTAAATCATCCATTTTCTCCCCTTTACCAACAATATGAAGCTTGACATGGTCCTGTTTTAAATTTTTAAAGGCTTTTATTAGAACATCAACTCCTTTGTGTCCAATAAGAGCACCAGTATAGATAATATCTATATTGTTGTATTTTTTTCCAGTTTTTTCATTGAAAGGTGTAATCCCTAGAGGGAGTTTCATGCTTTTGGATTCTGGGAAGAAACCATTTTTATTTAACATCTTCAATACAAAGTTGGATGGCGATAAAACCAAATCCGGTTTACTGGAAACTATCTTTCTAGATACTTTCTGATACAGTTTACAAATCGAACGCGGATTATCACATACTTCCCCATTTGCATGTAAAAGTGAAACTCTCCGACACAGTAAGATGTATTCATGAACTGTAAATATGAAAGGTATTTTTAAACTTTTTATAGCATCAAATGCTGATAAAGATATCCAGGTGGGGGTGTGTATATGAACCACATCAGGATTCTCTTTTTTTAAAATATTTTTTATGGTAAAATATGCATGTAAATTCCATATATCAAATACATTCCATATAATTTTCATTAATAATGATTTTTCAGCAGTATTTGTCCAGGAATATATGTTTAACGGATAAAAACGGTGAACTTTGATTCCATTTTCCAGTTTGGATGAGGGCTTGATTGAAGATAAACCATTATAAGGTTGTGTGGTGATAACCACAACTTCATGACCCCTATTTGAGAGTTCTTTTGAAATTCGCTCGGCATATATGTCTGCTCCCCCAGTTGCATGTGGAGGATAAGTGTATATTATCTGACAGATTTTCATTTTAGATTTCCTTTAACTTTATTTTCCTAACCTTTCATACTCCTTCAAACACCAATTTAAAGATGCTATTAAACCCATTTTTCCCAATTCTCCATCAGAGATCTGTCTAGTTTTTTGTATGTACTTCCTCTTGGCAAGTGTTTTTGGAATACCTTTGATAAAAGCATAGTTACCTCTTAAAACAGCAGACACAAGGGAAAAATCACCATGAACCATGAATTTTGATATACGGACCAGATCGAATATTATCGAAATAATTAATCCTTTGATTAAGTTTGAAAGTGAGAAATTTTTTAACATATTAAATAAACGGTTCTTTTGAACGTTGAAAACTCTAAAAGGAGTGTCCATCTTACCCCCAGTACTTCCATATTTGTGGTATACAATAGATTCTGGGACATAATATGTTTTATGCCCTTTTAACCAGCATCTCCAACCAAAATCCACATCTTCTAGATATGCAAAGTAATCTTTATCAAAACCACCCATTTCTAGAAATAAAGACTTTTTCAATAGCATTGAACAACCTGAAGGCGAAGCAACAAAGCGAACTTTATTGTATTTTGAAACATCCTTTTTCCCAAAGTTGATATCAAGTCCACTACCCATTGGAGTTATAACGCCTCCAATAGTGTTTAGTGTTCCAGGTTCATTGTAAAATAAAACTTTACTGGAGTAAATGTGCTTAGGACCATATTTTTCTAAGGCCTCCAATAATGATTTAAGCCAATAAACATCTACTTTAGTATCATTATTTAAAAAAACAATGTAATCTCCCCTAGCTTTTTTAACTCCCAGATTACAACCTTCAGCAAATCCAAAATTTTTTTTCAAAGAAATTATCCTTACCTTGGGGAAATGATTTTTAACAAATTCAACAGAACCATCATTTGATGCGTTATCAACAAAAACAATTTCATAATCATCAGATTCAATCATTTCCAATGAGTTTAAACACTCTTCAAGGTGTATTTTTCCATTATAATTTGGAATTATGATGCTAACTAGAGGATTGGAATTTTTCATCTTATCACTAATACTAAACAATCTTCAAATTCATTGTAATTAATTATATATGAATCCGGGCATGTATTTTTCATGTTTTCCCATGAAAAACCCTAAAAAATGAATGAAATTATAAAGAATTGCATAGGGAATTCCCAGAAATTGTTTTTTCCGGATTAAAAACTTCATTTCTTCGGTTACAAATTTTAAACCACGACCAAAAAAGCCACTTTCACCTTCCAAGGCTATGTTGGAAAAAGCAGAACCATCCTGGAATCGCCTTTTAAACAATGAACGGAGTGAATAATCATGTGAGTGATATACAGTAGCTTCGGGTTCATAAACAATTTTATATCCTGTTTTTAAGACTTTAAGTGCAAAATCTTTATCTTCAGACATCGGCACATCATCAGTGAACCTTAATTTTTCCCAAACATCTTTCTTTATAGCAGAACACACATCAGAGACATATATATGATCTATATAAAATTTTTTTGGATTATTTGCCTCTTGTTTTCCTAAAACCTTTCTTTCATCAGGGTAGAAATAAGAATAAAAAAAGGTATTAACATCACTAGAATCAGGATTGGCGATTTGTCTCCCGTATGAAACAGCAACTTCAGGATTTTGCAATGGTTTTACCAATTTTTCCAGCAAATCATTATTTATTGGGAGGGCATCTTGTGTCAGATAAACTAAAACCTCACCACTAGATTTCTGGGCACCAAAATTGCGTGTTCTGCTGTGATGGAACTCTTCTGGTTTAATTTCATATATTTTGGTGTTGTATTTCTCTAAGATCTGGATGGATTCATCCTCTGAACCGGAATCAATGGCAATGATCTCAAAACTACCACTGAAATTTTGTTTTTCCAAACTTTCCATTAGCAATTTCAGTCTTTCACCACCATTTTTCACCAAAATGATAATGCTAAGGTCACAGATCATCTAAACGACTCCAGATTCATATATGTGGGCTTAATTTAAGGACTTATATCAAAACAAAAATTTGATAAAAATAAAACCTTAATTTGGCTTCTTATTTTGATTTTTCCAGTAACAACAGACTCAAGAACATTCCTGAAAAAATGGTTTGA
>DUPR01000007.1 GCA_012838205.1 Methanobacterium sp. | reverse complement strand
TTCACCTAGACATAGATCAGTCCAGACCTGGAATAACGGTAAATGGGTTGATTATCATAATGTTCCATGGGTTGGATCACCTACTGCTCGTGGAAGTGCTGAAACAGTGATCAAAGGTAATTAAGTGCACCTACGCTAAAATAACAACAAAATACAATCTAATATTCAACAGTTTAACGCAAAAACTGTTGAAAAACAACTCTTTTTAATTTTTATATTTTAAAAGCACACTTCATTTTAACCAATCCTTTTATTACTTTATGAACTGATTTTTACCATCAAATAAAAAATAAATAGGAACCACACTTACAATAGAAAATAGTATTATATCAGTGCATCCAAATAATTGGTAAAACGAAAATGTTTGTTAAAATTTTTAAAGCCAGTTAATTTGCGAGGGATTTCTACGAAAAACGGACAACTGATATTATTAATATTGATATTAGCTTTGGTAAGTATCAGTGGATGCACCAACATCATGGGAACTGATAGTAATTCAAAAATCAGTACAGGGGGACATTTCGAAAATCAGTGGGTAAAATTCCAATACCCTTCCCATTTAGTGGTTTTAGACAACTCAAACACTACACACTGCAGGCTGGAATTATACAATAATACCAATACTTCAATTGAAAACATGGTAGGGGAAGTTTTCTATTATCAAAGTAACAGAACAGATTTATCATGTTTTACCAGGGCAAAAAGAATCAATATTGCTGATAAACCCGGAATCAAAATTGAAGATGGTCTACAAGTATGCAGTTACGTTTTTCTATCGGCAGACTACATCAACACTAAAACATTGATCCTGAACTTTGATGCTCGCAAAAACCGAGATGCCTATCAAAAAATCGCCGACACCATAGTAATTAAAAAAGTAACAATTTAACAATCTCATCATAAACTATTAGAAATTAAATAAGTTTTTAAAGGTTAATCATCATTTTCAGTAAATTAGCATATAGCCTTATGAGAATCATTTTATATAGTTACAATGGAAAAGTTTAATATTATCCTTGAATAATTTTTATATAAGATTTATCTCAAGGAAGTATTATCAAATAAATAATTAACGAATATTTTGTAGTATGGTGATATATTTGGACAGAATTGATGATTTGTATTACCAGGGCCATCTAAAAAAAGTGGAACCTTCACCCCTAAAAAGTGCATTATCTCTTAAAGAAGCTAAAATATGGTTAAAAGAAGCAGAGTTAACCTTTGAACATGGTTATCATCGTTCTACTAGAATTTCTGTCTACTTTGCATTCCTTCATGCTACAAGAGCAGTGACACTTAGGGATGGTATTCTTGAAACTGAATCCCATTATTTATTAGACTATTTGGAAAAATACTGTGCTGAAGGAAGTCTTAAACCTGAATGTCTGGACATGTTAAATTATATGTTTGACATCCACTACCAGGATCAGCATCACTTCCAGTGCACCCGTAATCCACAGGAGATACAACAAGCCATTCGATACTGTCACGTGTACATAAAGAATATCAAAGTTTTCCTAGATAAAACCAACCGATTACCTAAGGCTGTTATTAAAAATGCCCTTCGTGAAAAGGAATTGGAAAAATCTGAATCATTACATAATAAAGATTTATAAATAAAAACTATATTCAAACTTAAAAAGGGAGTATGGGCACTAAATTCGGATGATTGTATCAAATCTCGTTTTGTTTTCTTTTTTTCAAATCTAGGACATCATTATAAATATTTAACCATATCTGGTCAATAAGATTGGGCTGGGTTTTTTCTTCTAAACCCTTAATCTTCTTTTCAATTGATTCAATTTCACCTGCATTCATTAATTCTTTGAATTTCTTATTGACCCGTTCATAGTCTTTTTGAAGATAATTATCAGACATTATAGAAACTCCTACAGCTATAATTCAATATTTTATTTTTAAATTTATAATAAGTTTTGCATAATCTGTTGGAATATTATTTAAAAAATGGATCACTGATAATAGAATACTGTCATTTTAATTGTTTAAACTATGCAAAATTTAATAGGTAAACACTACAACTATCAAAATTATGATATCATAAATATATTTTATGAGATGTTGGTAAGGTGGGTAAAATACGAACACTTCAACCCCCCATCACTTAATTACATTGGATAATTTTCTGTCAAATCCCAAATTTATGGTTCTACTTAATAATAGAGCTTAATCAATTATGGGACCTAATCAAAAAAAATTAAGGATGCTAAACATTTAGGGATGTTTGTTTTTAACCACCAAGTGCCCACCACAATCACATTCTTGAGAAAAATCTTCTTCTGTTTCACCATTTTGAAGTTGGTAATACCCTCCTCATTGATCACAAACCAGGAATTTTTGATCCTTTCGTGCAGGTTTAATAGTTTTATGTGAGCTTTCAGTGGATTTACCTAAGAAGTTATCCAGATCTTTCATCAAACCTCTGCCAGTTTTCTCCACTTCATCCAACAAGCCTTTACCAGTTTGTATAAACTCTTCCATAGAATCATCTGCAGGTGGTGGGTTAAAAGTTGAGGATGAAGAGGTTTCAACAGTTTTAGTCCCTGCTTGGATAGTAGTAGGTTTGTGTTGTTCAACATTAATTCCACACTCTGTGCAGAAACTAGTTCCAAGTTGAATAGGTGCATTACATTTAGGACAGTTAGAAATTCTATCGATTTTAAAACCACACTCAGTACAGAATGTGTCTTCAGAATTAAATTTATGATTGCACTGGGGACATCTAATGTCTGATTTTAACTCAGAAGTTGTTAGTTCTTTTTTGTCAAGCTCTACTACTTTCCCATTCTCTGCATGAGGTTCATCCACCGGTTTCCCACATTCTGTGCAGAAATTAGAGCTTGGTTTAATTTTGGCATTGCATTTGTTACAAATTATGTTGGAATTTTCCATATTTTATTCTCCACTAGAACAATTTACTAAGGGATAATCTAACTAAAACTGACAACTATTTTTATCATAATAATCATAATAAATTTGATTAATAACTTATAACAAAAATGCCATTAAATGATAATCTAACCATTCCCATTTATCATTGGCTTGTGTTAAAAATGCTAAAAATATCGTCCTTAAAAGATTTCAAGTTACTGTTAGCAGTGGCTATATCATCCATTATAATATTGGCATTGATTCCATTCTTATTTTGGAATACTTCCTTGACATCGCCCTATCTGAATATTTTAACAACAATCACAAGTTTCATTGGTTTTAGTTTCTTTATTTATGCAACATTATGGTCTTTTAAAAAAAATCAGAATATTTTCAAACCTTTATTAATATTCACCATAGGAATTGGAATATATTCCTGTTCCAACTTGTTCTATTTCCTTTTTGAGGTAATAGCAAACGATATGCAATATAATTTCATTGCCAATAACTTATTTTTCTTATGTTACCCCTTTTATATTCTGGGAATGATATTACTCAATAAAAGGCCTTTAAAAATAAGGTTTAAAGATTTATTAGATGTCAATATCATAACAGCATCATCATTATTCATAGTCTGGTTTCCTCTAATATGGCCTACAATAAAGACCAGCCAACCAGACACCATATCCATGGTAATATCTATCTTGTATTTATTCCTGAATTTAATACTATTAATTGTTATACAAACACTGTTATTTAATGAAAACAAGAAAATTCGTGATTTACCATTAATATTAATAGCTATAGGTCTCTTTTTTCAGATATTAGGAGACATGACATATGCTTATCACGTTGTAAAACCAGTCTTGATATACAAATGGCTTTTTAGCGCTTTGTTTGCTACAAACTCTATTTTTCTAATTTTGGCGGCAGCTTCAGTTTCAAATAAGGTTAACCTTGACTTAAAGAAAAAGATTTATTCTTATAGTAGTAAAGACCCGGATAATCATGACTTGATATCATTTTTACCATTAATACTAGTTCTAGGATCATATGGGCTCTTAATCATCACAAAACCTGATGCTGCATTAATATGGGGTGTGGGAGTTATTGTTGTCTTAGTGCTTCTGCGGCAGATAATCTTATTCAATGATACTAAAAAAGCTAAAAGGCAGCAGGAAATAGCTAAAAAATTGTTGAAAAAATCTTTAAAAGAAAAAGAATTCCTGTTAAGGGAAATACACCATCGGGTGAAGAATAATCTACAAGTTATTCTAAGCCTTTTAAGTTTACAGTCACAATATTTGGTGGATGATCATGATCAAGAACTATTCCTGGAAAGCCAATATCAAATAAGATCAATGGCTATGGTTCATGAAAAACTATACGAATCAGATAATATTAGTTCCATCAATTTTTCTGATTATTTAAAAACTCTATTAAATAGTTTAATTCATAATTCAGAATATGATTACTCCCAAATTAGTTATGAACTGGATATTGAAGATATCCAACTAAACATCGAAACTTCCGTTCCCTGCGGACTCATATTGAATGAGCTGGTTTTAAACTATCTCAAACACTCTTTCAAGCCTGATAAAGATGGTAAAATCATTATCACTATGCACAAAGAAGATGACCAATACCATTTGAATATTGTCTTTGAAGGCGGGGGTTCTGTTACCGACTCTCAAATGCAAGGCAAAACTAAATTAGGTTTAAATTTGGTTGATACGCTGGTAAAACAAATAGAAGGTTCATTAGAAATTTTGAACGACAAAGGAATTGTTTATAAAATAATTTTCAAGGAATTAGAGTACAACCCCCGAATTTATAGCTAATAAAGTAAATTAAAAATGGATTTATTTTATATAGTTGGCAGTTACTTGTCTAGAAAGTCTAAAAGGATTTTTTTATTAGTTATAGCGTTAATATCATGGGGATCTATTTTTAATGTTTCTTCAAAACATTTCAGGGCTTCTTCGTGTTTTCCTAAATTACCTAATGCTGCTCCCTTATTGTTTAGGGCTAGCTTATTTTCGGGATCATTTTTAAGGGCATGGTCAAAGCAATCAATAGATTCAGAAAACAACTGAAGTTCATAGTAGACTGCTCCTTTATTTAGCCAGGGGTTAGGATTTTCTGGATCAATGGAAATTCCATGATCAAAAGCATCCAATGCTTCTTCATACTGGCCCAGAGCACGTAAAACATTACCTTTATTATTCCACGCTTCTAAAAAATTAGGATCCTCTTCTAGGGCATTATTGTAACGTTTCAAGGCTTCTTCAAACTGGCCGTTATTATAAAATAAGATTCCCTCATTGTTCAATTGTCCTGCTTTTTTATTTTCTGAAGGCATAAGTTCACAATCCCTTAATTTGATATGGTTATTATTGATGTTTTACTAAGTGAAGTATCCTTTGATTTTAATGGTACTGGTAACTTTATTCATAGCTGGTTCCACTTTGGTTATATAATCCTTGTTTGAAACTTCTACTGAACTAATAATGTAGGTGTAATTGTTTTTAGAAAATGCAACCACTGATGAAACGTAATATGAGGAATTTAGTTGGTCTTCAGGGTTTTTGCCAATTTTATAGATCAATCTAACTCCTTCTTCCCCATCAATAGTCACTGGTTCGTTTTTGAGAATCTTAAAATTGGAATTTTTCTGGGAGTATTTCTTAATGTAGCCATCAACCAATTCCTGGGGTGAAACATCAGTGGTACTGATGTCGATGAGAGTGGTGTTAGTGCCAACCGGTTTTAACCCGGCAAGGATGTCTAAATTGGTGGCATCAACGACAGTCCAGTTTTCAGGAATCTTAAAACTGAGAATACTATTCTCGTATTCATCTTCCAGGGATAAACAACCCGAAACAGCAACCACTAACAATATCATTAGAAAAACAAGTAATAATATATATTTCTCCAATAACTACACACTCCACCAGGATTATATTATATGTTTCAAATTAGTGAGATTCTCTATTTCTTTTCATATAATTATTCATGGTTTTGTCAAATGCACATCATCCCAAAAACCTTGAAGTAACGGTCGGATCTATATTTTCACCCAGTCTTCACCCCTGCTGGATAAGTACCCTCCTAGTGCAATGATATACAGGAGCAGTGGATAGGCAAGCAAACGTTCAGCACCCCCAAGGCCAAGACTTCTGATAATGGCATTATCAAATCCGAATATTAAGGTTCCAATAATAATTCCCATAGGTACAATGCCCATTATCATAGATAAGATCACCATATGAATATTCAAACCCAGACGGTGAGAAAAAAGAACTGCTAAACTTCCGAAAAAGAATGTTATGAAAGTGAAAAGGGTATGTTCTACTGGAGAGTAAGAAGGGAACAAACCCACTCCCACTGCACCAACTCCAGTAAGTAATAGAAAAGTAGAGAAAAGTGGGCAACCACCACTTTTCAGGATTAAATAAACAGATCCGAGGGCCAGTGTTCCCAGTAAAAATATGCTGAGATTGAATATTGTAGCCGAAGGCTCCACAGGAGGTAAAGTTCCACCAAGAGAGCTGAGGGTATTGGTAGCAGTGCTGTATCCTGGGTACTGGGTTTCAGCCAGGGAAACTGCCATGAGAAATTGTATACCGGACACCATTAACAAGATGCCAGCAATTTTGTAGTAATCCTTTTCTGGACGGAAAATACTGCCTTTGAGAATTTTCATTGGATAAATCCCCTTAAAGTCCTATTTTTAGCCCTTCTCATTGAATACTAATACATAATATTTAGAGGGTGGGGTAAGAATAATAAGATAGTTTAGCCACGATCTTTAACCTTTTTAAGTTCACGTAGAGCTGTTTGGTATGCATGTTTTGTGATATTTTTATCGTCGTATAGTCCTTTTAATTCAAAAGTAATGTTTTTTACAGTTATCCGATCACCTTTATTTCTCAGACCAGCATAGGCCATGAGGATGATGGGATCTTCTTCTGCCAAGTCATAAATAGATATTGGAGGGGGTATTTCAGGGTCGGTGATGATGGTAGCATTGATCACTTGTAAGTTAACAGTTTTTGCATCAGAATTATCTGATTGCAAAGCTTTAACAGTGACACTGCTTACAGATTCGTTCACTGTTTTCCGGAATCTGCTGAAATTAACAGAATAATTCTCTTTCCAGTTTATTGGGGTTTTATTCACCACATGGTTCAGGCTGTCGATTAAGTTATAGAAGACACCACCATTTTCTCCATAAATATTATCAGTCTCAGGATAATAAGGAGTGGTAAATTCACATACCCATTTAACACGATTTTTAAGGTCAGTTATTATTATATAGAATTCAGCTACTTCTCTTTTACCCATGGGAACTGTTTTAAATTCGCCAACTATAATTTCTCCAGTTATTTCATCACCAGGTTTTAGTTCATCTAAAAATTTAGTTTCATAATCTGTCGTGTTTTTGTTAAGAGTTAAACCAAAATCGAGCATGAACAAACACCTATTTTATTATTTGATTCTATATAATTAAAAACTTTTTCAAAACCAATCCCTCACAAATAATGGAGGTAACGTTAAACCAGAATGTTCAATGTCTTTAAAATTTTTTTAATACTCCTTTGAGTGTTCATCAAGTTTCCTAGCATAGTGCCAGTGGTCAGGCTGAGTACCATTACCATCAATGGTGAACCGTGAATCCATTGGTGAAGATAAAATGTTCGGGTGAAAATGAAAATCAAATAACAGATCAGTATTACAAATCCAATTTTATCAATATGGCCAATTACCAGGTTGTTTTCATCATCCCAACTCAAATGATACATGCGAGAAGTAAAAATTCCCACTACAAATCCAATCAACACCCCAATAATGGCTAAGGATAACTTAAACATTCCTGTGGATACTTCAATGATTAACACAACTAAGAATATAAAGATGAAAAAGAGATATATACGCAAACGCCTTTGGAGACGGTTATCAACATATTCTGCTGAAAATCCAGTGTTTTTCTCTTTCATACCCGTTACTTATCCAATCTGATATACTGTATTATCTCTAGTTCACAAATAAAAACTCTATTTAATATAAGTTGTAATTAAATAATGAAAGTACAAACACTAAATATTTTTAGAAATGATTTTTCTGGATAAAAATAGATGTGTATTATAAAAGAGTGTAGTCTTTTCTAGAGAATGGGTAGGTAAAATGGGCTATTTAATTTGCAGTAAATGTCGGGTTTATTATCAAATGGAATCAGGTGAGTCTAAAAAAGATTTTACCAGTAACTGTGATTGTGGTAGTAAATTACGCTATGTGGAAAATTTAGATATAGTTGATCCCAGTTGGAAACAATCTACTTTCAGGAAAAAACCTACAATCAAAGAAGTTCTAAGAAACAAAGTGCAATCAATAAGTTATGGTATTAAAGATAATATAATAAGTCCCTTAATTGAATTTTGGCACAATCTACGAAACAAATTCCAAAACACCAAAAATCGGAACTATCAAAATTGGAATAATCATTATAACTCCCCCTATGGTATGCAAAATGGTTTAATCAATTCAATACTAAGTGAGTTTAATTTCAACAATATACAATGGATTATCATAATACCAGTTGTAATGGTCATTACCCTCATTTTAGCTAATACCCATGGCATTCTTACTCTATTAATTTTTCTACTGTTAGCTGCAGTGGGTTTTTTAACTAAAGATCCGGTTATTGGTGCCAAAAATGCTATCATAACTGGTGCAATTTCATTCTTTTTAGGAAGTCTCCTCTCAGGATCATTCCTCCTCTTAATACCCTTAACCATATTAGGAACCATTAATGGCGCAGTTTGTGGATTTATAGGAGGATATATACAAACCAGATACAATTAACCCCAACAGTGACAATGAGTATATGAATTGATAGTGTCATCTAAGATTATTGGGCAGTGAATTGGTAGTGACATCTAGAATGGTAATATACTAACTCCATAAATAGTATATTCACCATGAATTTCTTCTAATCCATTATATCTGTGTTTTAAAGAAACATTACTTGCTTTTTTTAAACTTAATTCATTACCTAAAAAATGCACCAGACCAGATGTATGAATTAAACTATCAAACTTATAAAAGATTATTCAAAGTCTCAAATCTATTAAAATTCCTTTGTAAAATAATATTTATATGCCATTGCAATACATTAGCGAATTTAACATTTTTTTAAAATAATGGCTTTGTAGAAACCCTTTTTTTATTTGATTTGTGTTGATCTGTAGATGTTGTATATTGTGTTTTTGAGTTTGGTTTCTTTGTTTGATAGTTGTGTGCTTCTACTATGGTTTGTGCCGTTAAATTTT
>DUPR01000006.1 GCA_012838205.1 Methanobacterium sp. | reverse complement strand
TAAATGAGGTTCAGGATGAAATGTGAAAACTGCGGTGCTAAAATAAAAAAATGGGAGACTTATTGTCCTAAATGCGGAATGGAACTATTTAACTCCCAATACAAACCCTTGAAGAAGAGATATCTAAGGGGCGAATATAGGGAAACTGAGGAATCGAGAACTTCACCCTATGATCTGGACCAAGTGGACTACACTGAGTCTGAATATCAACATGATAAATATCAAAACCAAAACAACAACCAGAAATGGGAAAGGAACCATCAAAAAAAACCTCAGAAAAAATATCAGAGAGGCTATGACCTAGATGAATACTATGAATCCGTAGAAAGTGAGAGTTCTATATGGGGAACAATAATGCTTCTTTTAATAATAGCACTCCTTTTTGGATTTGTAATGGGATTTGTGTTCTTTTCTACTAAAATTTAGATATCCTCATATTTATGATAATTAAAAATTTTCTTCATTTTCAGTTTTTATAAGAATTTATTAGTTAATTTCAAAAAAATGAAGACTCTAATAACTGTAGACAGGGTTAGGTAAAACCACAAGCTTTGAAGAACTTAAAAAAAAAAGATTTAATCTGAAGATATTCTGTAAGTGGAAATTCATGCCCCGAAATTATAGAAAAAGGTGTTAGAATTGGTTTTAATATCATTGACTTTAATTCTGGTTTAAAAGGTGTTTTAACCAATGTCAATACCATTAATGGACTTTTAATGGGTAAATATAAAGTTATTTCAAACGATATCAATAAAACAAAGTAAAACATGCCATAAAAATTGGGATGTAAATAAGAATGCTTAAAAAATGAAATTTTTGTTTTGAATTCTTTTTTTAAGTTCTTCTGCTAGTTTTCGGGCTCGTTTAATGTCAGACTGCCGACAACTCACTTCTAACTCTTTCATCTCACCCTTCCAGTTCATTAAAACGGTTCCTCTTTCCATCTGGAATGAGCCGAATGGACAAGAGTAGGCGCACATTCCACAGCCAAAACATTTAGCTTGGTTAAGTTCATTTTTTTGAAAAGCTTTTGTTGGACATCTTTCCTCAACCAGACAAGTTGCACACCGTTGACACAAGTCTTTTTCGAAAATAGGTCTTTCATCAACATTATTCCACACCCCATACGTGGTTTGGCTTAAAACACTGTGACGCCCTTTTATATCACAAATAGGCAGGATAATGTCCTCATTTTTGATGAATGTCCTTGTCAGTATTTCATCATTTAAGATGGGTATTGCTGTGGCTACACTGTTGTAAACTTCAGGTCCGGCTCCGGTGCGGAAACCACCCAGATAATAGGGATCCATTTTTTTCATATCCGCGGTTATCATCATGTTGGGCTTTTCAGGACTACTCCGAGTTCCAAGGCCTATGAATAATCCTTCAGAGTTATTTATGAGCAATTTACTGCCGCTATGGATAGAATTTAATTTAGGGTCATTCTGTAGAGGGTTGAGTTCACCACAACCTGAAAATGAAATTCCTTTAAACGGACCTTCCATATCAACTGCGTTGAATATTGATGAAACGGGGTTTGATGTTGGATTAATGAATGCAGTATAATTTTTGAAGGCGAACCTGATTCCAATCATCTGAGCAGTTCCAAAATCATCTAGAATAGCAGTTGATTTTATAATATTTCCTTCCAAATCTTCTACTTCGATTTCTATTTCTTTTCCTTTGATAAGATCTTCAAATAGGAATCCTCCCCCATATTGGGGATCATAAATACTTTGGGAGGTTCCGTACATCATCAAATCAACTGAACCCAACCATTCATTTGGACAAGGCCCTGCAAATCCTGGAATACCATTTAAAAGAATGTTTTTTGCTTTTTTAAATGTCCCTGGTTCTGAAACAGGCAAATGGAAGATGGCTGCTGTTCCAGACATGATACCACAAGTTCCAGTGGTAACTACATCTATATCTTCTGCTCGGGGTTTTTCACCATCTTTAACCAAGCAAGTTACTTCTTCAGCAGTAAGAATAGTAGCTTTCCCCTCACAGATCCGATGATTAATTTCTTGAATGGTTTTTTTCAAGTACATTCACCTTTTAATAGGAACTTACAATAATGGTAAATCATCAAATTTAACCGAACCCATTAAGACTTTTTTGGGCTAAAACATCCTTTATAGATTCACGCACAAATTCAAGGGCTTCTTGGAGCTTTTCGCCCTCTTTTCCAGCCCCTTGTGCCAGATGTGGTTTGCCACCTCCGCCTCCACCCATGATTTTAGCGGCTTCTTTAACTATTTCGTTAATTTTCACACCCTGAGCTATAGCTTCAGGTGACCCAGCACCTGCTATTTTCCCTTCACTATTTCCAAGAAAAACCACGTCAATTCCACCATCATCAGTGAGTTTGGTTACTATTTTAACCAGTTCACTTATATCTGCATCCACTTCATCTGCGAGGAATTTAAGTGAATTGATACTTTCAGTTTGTTCAATTAGCGATTCGGTTTTAATATTGGCGATCTGAGCTTTTAATCGCCCAATTTCATTTTTAAATGCTTTCCATTCAGTGAAAAACCTTTCACTGGTTTTTGGCAGTTGATTGGCTTCGACTTTATAGACGGCTGCACTTTCATTTAAGAGAGCATCAGTTATTTGCATGTATTCTACTGCAGATTCTCCAGCAGAAAATTCAAGACGTTCTACTCCATCTTGTATCCTTTCTGTTCGATTTACTTTAATTAATCCTATCTGCCCGGTTTGATCGCAGTGAGTTCCAGCGCAAGCTTGCACATCAACACCGGGAATCTGAATCACACGGATACTTTTCCCAGGAACAACTCCTCCCTGATATAATGTGAATCCATATTTTTTCTCAGCCTCAGTACGATCCATCCATTCTGTAGTCACTGGAATATTTTCCATAACCCATCTGTTGGCCATGAGCTCAATGTTCTCGAGTTCTTCCTGATTAATGCGTTGATAATGGGATAAATCTATTCTTGACTTTTTAACGCCTTTCTGAGCACCTGCTTGCCATATATGGTCTCCTAGAACCATCCGGGCGGCTGCGACTAAAAGATGGGTGGCAGTATGATTTCGAGCCAGGGAAATTCTACGATTCCAATCAATATTTCCTTTAATTGTTGAACCAGTGCGGTGTTTAATTTTATCCAGTTTTTCCTGGTTGACTCGATGTAAAACAATTCCATCGAGTTTTTCAGCATGGGATACCTTTAATTTTTCCCCTGCAACGTCTAAAAAACCTATATCTGATGGTTGACCTCCTCCTTCTGGATAGAAAAGAGTTTTGTCTAAGATTATATGATTTTCATAAAATCCGAGTATTCTAGAATTAAATTCTGTTTTATGAGGATCATCGTAGAATAATAGTTCAGTTTCGGGGTAATCTAATTTTACTGGTATTTTTTCTTCAACAATTTCTTCAGAATGTTTGGCTGCAACTAGAGTATAGAAGTTATCTGGAACTTTGACCTTGAAATCCAGTTTTCCTGCAATTTCTGCAACTGTTTCTGGTGGCAAACCCTGGGAGTCATAAAGATTAATAAGCATTTCAAGGGGCATTTCAAATTTTTTGTCTTTTTTAAGGTATTTAATGCTTTTTTTAACCATCTGATGTCCCTTGCGGATGGTTTTATGGTAACGTTTTTCTTCTAGTTCAATTACATGGAGAATATGTTCTTGATGATTACGAATTTCTGGGTAGGTTTGGGAGAGAAAATTGAGTTGAATATTCATTATAGTTCCCAAGGATTCTTTAAGTCCTAATTTTTTTATGAAGCGAATTGTTCTGCGGAGAATTAATCGTGCAAGGTAGCCTTCTTTAACATTGGATGGTATTACTCCATCAGCCAGCATGAATGCTAAGCAGCGAGTATGATCTGCAATTACATAAATAGCTTCCATAGGTTCGGTAGCTTCTTTCAACTCTGTTAAAGTGATTCCCAGTCTTTCTGCCACTCTACTACGTAAAGTTTTCAAATCAGCTATATCCTCAATATCCATCATACCCGCTACTTGGGCGTTTTCTCCTAAAATTGTATGGTTTAGTTCTACTCCGGCCATTTCTCTAAGTTCTTCAATAACAGGACCAAAAGAAGCATCATAAGCGGTGGGTGTTCCTTGGGATATCCAAGCGAATCGTTCCAATCCGTAACCGGTGTCAACTATTTTTAAAGGGATTTCTTCCCTTTCACCTCTGGCTGTGGTGCGATATTGGATGAAAACTAAGGTGGCCAGTTCAACCCCCCTTACACATACTTCATAACATGGTCCACTGTTGCCTCCTCCTTCCCACCATGATTCAATAAAGGTTATTTCTTCCTCATCAATTCCAAGATGAGTTATGAAGTCATGACAATATTTTACTGTTTCATCATCCCAATAAATCTGATCATTTTCGGAATTAAAAGCATGATGTCCACCCATAGTGAAACAAGTCATGTGTCTGCCTGTTCGTCCTACATTATCTACATCATTAAGCCGAATTGAAGGCTGAGCCACCACTAATGGATTTGCCGGTGGTTTAACCTGCCCTGAGGTCACCCATGGCTGAAAGTTGTAAATAGATGCTCCCACTAAAAAAACATCATCTCTCCATCTTTTTGCCAGAACAGGGTATCTTCTTATGGGGGTGTGTCCTCTCTCTTGGAAAAACCGGATGAATATGTCATGGATGGAAAATAAGTCATAACTTTGTGATGTGGCTGGATTTCCAATGAACTGATATTCATCACAAGGTGCATCACCACATGTTTCTCGTTCACTGATAGACCAAAAATCATTTCCACAATTTTTACAAGTTTGTTTAATGTAACCAAGTTTTTTAAACTGGACAGACATGGTAATCATCAAGAATATTTCTTAAAATTTAAATATAAGCATTAGTATTTCAGTCAAACTATGTTGAGTATAAATACTTTAATCTAAGCTTATATTATTATATTTTATTGGCATAATAGTTAATTAGTATATTTTGCATTGCTTTTAATTTGATATAAGTTTAATCAATAATATAGTAAATATATCTATTAAAGTATTATTCAATTTTTAAAAAAAATATTTAAAAGCCAAAAAGTCTAAAAGACTTCTGGCTTGCGAGAGAATTATCCGAATAGTGCGCCGAGACCGGCAGCAGCTTCTTCTTCTTTCTCTTCTTCGTCGTCTTCTTCTGCAGTTTCTTCTTCTGCAGTTTCTTCTTCTGCAACTGGTGCACTAGCAGCGGATGCGGGTGCTGCTGCTACAGCAGTTTTTTCCATTGCTTCTTCAATGTCTACATCTTCCAAGGCTGCAATTAAGGCTTTTACCCTAGCCTCATCGGCATCTGATCCTGCTGCTTTTAAGACTTTTTTAACACTTTTTTCATTAACTTCTTGACCTGCTGTGTGCAATAACATTGCTGCGTATATATATTCCATGAGATCACCTCAAATTATGTCCTTTTTAACTTTAAAACATTTTAATCCATTTGGATTTTATTTGAACTTAAAACTTTGTTTATTCCATTTCTTTTAACGGCCACATAATGGCTAATTATCCGAAGAGTGCACCTAAACCTGCGGCAGCATCTTCTTCTTTATCCTCTTCATCTTCCTGCTCTTCTTCATCTTCTTCCTTTTTTTCCTCTTCAGATGGTTTGGCTTTAGTAACACTTGCAGTTGCACTTAGTTTATTGCTGAGTTCTTCATCAACTGCATCAGCATTTTTGGCTGCTGCTTCAGAAGCAAGTGCAAGCATCTGAGAGTAGGCTTTTGCCAGTAAGAGATCGGTTGTTTTTGAGGTAATAACTTCTGCATTTAAAGCCAAGTTCAATGCTTCTCCAGCTGCTTTTGATATTAAAGTTGGTGTCGAAGCGCTGTTGAAAACTACTGCATTAATTGATAGGTTAATTGCTTGAGTGTAGGCTTTTTGTACATCCGATAAGGTTTGTTCCTCGTCAATGGTTAAGATGTCAGAGGTGTAGATGGTTTCATCTTCATAGGCTGCTTTCAAGTCGATCCCAACTTCCATTGGATATATATCCAGACGTGTAAGCATACTGGCCACGTCACGTGAGATCTCCTCTCCTTCTGCAACTATGGTTTTATCTTCGGTTATAACTATTTTTCCCTTTTCGATTTTTGCAGGGATACCAATCTTCTGCAACTCACCCAATATGGGTCCAGGCATGAATCCAGTATCACCCTTAGGGACTACAATATCATTTAGAGATATACTCCCTGCTCTAGCAGGAGCCGGAGTTTTACTACCTTCTAAAATCTTATAGAGTTTGAAAGGGTTCATTTCAGTAAATATCAGGGCGGGCTGACCATCCATATGGTTAGTTAGGGCCTCTACCTTCGTTTTTTCAGAATCGTTTAAAGCTAGATCCATTAAGGTCTTCCTGGACATCTTGATTTTAGCGCTTCCTCGAAGGCTCTGACGCATTTTTTGGAGTTGGGGTGCTGGTATGTCAGAAAGATCTGCCATTCCAACCACAGGATGACTTTCGATAAGGGTTTTTAGCTCTTTAACTTCTTCTTTTTTCCATTCAGCTACATGTGGCATTTAGATCACCCTCGTTACAGGGCCCATAGTGGTTTTCACGTACATAGATTTTATCTGGCTACGCCCTTTTTCCAGTTTCTGATCCAGCACGTTCAGGACTGCCTCTATATTATCTACAATAAGCTCGTCATCCATGTCCTGTGTACCGACTAATGCCTGTATAACTGGTTGGTCTTTTATTCTAACTTTTACTGTGCTTTTAAGCCTCTCCATTATGGGTTCGGGTTTGATGTTGGCTGGAACTGGTTTGGGCATTTTCTTTCGGGGTCCTAATACAGGTCCCAAGAATCTACCTACAAGGGGCATCATATCGGCCTGAGCTACAAAAACATCATGCCTATTGGCAATTTTTTTGGCTTCTTTCCGATCTTTACCTATTTCTTCCAGTTCGGGCTTGTTGATGACCAGATCTGCCCCGGCGTTTTTGGCTTGCAAGGCCAGTTCACCATCGGCAATAAAGGCGATTTTAACATCTTTACCCCGTCCATTAGGGAGAAGAACTTCCTCGTCCATGCGGTTTTCGGGTTTTTTCACGTCTAAATCTTTGATGGTGATGACCACATCAATAGATTGTGTGAAGTTTCTCGGCTTGGATTCATCCTTAGCCTTCTTCACCGCTTCTAAGATCTCTTGTTTCACGTAAATTCCTCCGAACTCTTCTGGTGTGAAAAGTTCAATCTAATGGTTGGATTTATTTGTTCTTGTATTTTGTCGTGTTTTATATTTTTAAAATATAATTTTGTGATTATCATTCACAAGAATTAATTTTAGAGATGTTTTCAATTAGGATTTTTCGACTAATTTGTCGTCGTAAACACCTTGATTGATTTCTTTTTGAACTTCTCGTGGGTCTTTACCTTCCACAGTGATACCCATGCTTACACAAGTACCCACAACTTCTTTAGTGGCACTTTTATGGTCAGCTGATAATAATGCATCAAATTTCATCCTGGCAACCTTCAAAGCTTGTTCGATTTTAAGATCTGCTACTTTATCTACTCCAGGGTCTTGGGATGCTTTTTCTATCTTTAGTTCGTCCATGATCAGTGCGGTGGTTGGGGGGGTTCCAACTTTAACTTCAAAATCTCTGGTTTCGGTGTCCACTATTATTTTCACCGGTACTTTCATGCCTTCAAAGTCTGCTGTTTTCTGGTTAATCTGCTCCACTACTTGCATCATGTTGATACCTAAGGGTCCAATTGCAGGGCCTAGTGGTGGGCCGGGAGTGGCTTTACCTCCATCTATAAGAATTTCAATGGTTTCTGTTGCCATTAGTCTGCCTCCTTCTGTATTAATCTAATTTGATCACCTTTAACTGTAACTGGGATGGGAACTGCAGCTTCAATAAGTTCTAGAACTACATCTTCTCTGGATTCGTCAATCCTAACAACTTTCGCTTTTTCTCCTTTAAAGGGTCCAGAAATTAGTTCTACAATACTACCTTTCTGTATGGAAGCTATTATTGGTTCTGGTTTTAAAAAGCTTTTTATCTCTTCATAGGAGATTTCGCCATCGATTGCTCCTTTCATATGGGGCACTTTAAATGCAGGGTTTTGTAAGTCGAGTTTTGTTGATGACTCAACTAATATGTATCCCCTTAAACTTTCTGGAACAAGAACTGCGCTGACTCCGATCCCACTATCTTTAACGTTCCTGGCAATTATTCGGGCCACATTTTTTTCCTGACCTACCAGGGTTCTTATTGCATAAATCAAATTATCACTAACCTTATAATAAAATTAATTATCCAGTACCTTGAATTAATTGGCTGATTACTATAATTATAAAACCTATTACTCCAATGAGGATTATTCCAATACCGGTTACTTTGGCCACATTGAAAAATTCTTCTCTATCCGGTTTCCGAGAAACTTTTAACACTCTTTGGCACTGTTTGATAAAATTTGCCACTGATTCTTTGTTTAGATTCATAAAAATCCCACTTCACATAGTTATCAATAGAAGGAGAAAGTAAAAATTTAGATAATATAAAAATAGATTATGCCTCGAGGGCATATAAACCTTTGCATGGGGAAGACTGAACAGACTAGGGTTGAATTAAGGGGGTTAGAGAACGAATATAATCCCTAATCAATTACTTCCCCTTGGAAAGATGATTTATTTAGAAAACACCATCAATGAATTCTTCTAACGATGATTCTGGCACTTTTTCTTTATGTCTTTCTTCAATGTATTCTGGTTCTCCGCTATGTATGCCAAATATATATGGTGATTTGACTCCAGCCACAACAATTGTGGTGCGGATGGTATTTTGCAGTTCTTCTTGGATCTGAGTACCCCAGATGATATTAGCATCAGGATCTAGTTCGTCAGCAACAATCTGCACAACTTTCTCAGCTTCGTTTAAAGTTAAGTCAGAGCTTCCAGAAATGTTTATCAGGGCTCCTTTAGCATTGGAAATGTCCAAATCCAATAGCGGACTGTTCAGAGCTTCGTGCACAGATTCAATGGCTCGGTCCCCTGAGTCTGATTCGCCCATTCCAATCATGGCCATGCCGGACCCTTTCATTATGCTCCTAATATCTGCAAAGTCCAGACTCACCAATCCTGGTTTGGTGATGAGCTCGGTTATTCCTTTGACTGCTCTTCCTAGAAGTTCGTCAGCAACCATAAATGCCTTGTTTATAGGCAAGTTTGGAGCTACTTCCAAAAGTTTGTCGTTAGGTATGACGATAACTGTATCCGCAGCGTTCTGGAGTTTTTCCAGTCCTTTTTCTGCGTTTTCCCTTCGACGTAGTCCTTCAGCACTGAAAGGCATTGTGGCTACAGCAATGGTAAGAGCACCGATCTTTTTGGCCATTTTAGCTATAATTGGCGCTGAACCCGTTCCGGTTCCTCCACCCATACCGCAAGTCACGAAAACCATGTCTGCTCCTTCTAGTTTTTCCTTTATTTCTTCATCACTTTCTTCTGCGCATTCTTCTCCGACTTCGGGTATACCACCGGCACCCAGCCCACCGCAAGTATTTCTACCTATTAAAATTTTTTTATCGGAGACTGAGTAGTATAGATCTTGAGCATCAGTATTCATGGAAATGGTTTCGGCTCCTTCAATACCGATCTCCATTAATCGAGAAACGGTATTGTTTCCCCCGCCACCAGTTCCAATTACACAGATCTTAGCACGACTTCGTTGAATGATGTCTTCTAATTCGTGGTCGATGCTACTATCATATCCATGATGCTTTTCGGTTGTCTTTCTATCCCTTCTTTTTTCGGATTCCTTTATGGTATTGTCAATAATAGATTTCAATCTCTACCCCCACAGCAAATGTTAGTTATCTTAAATGTGTTATTGTACTAACTTATATTTAAAAGCAACGGTTTTTTAACCAATAATTCACGACCAAGCAAAGAATTTTTGACTAATATCCAAAGATCATCTCCAACATCTTACCATGGAGTGATTGTGAACACACAGATTTCACAACTTTGACAACCGAACCATTGGGGGGTAACATCAACAGTTGGAATCATTAGACTCTAAGGTCTGGGCATAGCAATGATTTCATTTATCCGTAGGTCAAAGAAGTTACCCATGTGAGCTGGCTTCAATACCATTGCAGTGTCAACACCTTCAGCAGTTCCGCCCAAGGCGATAACTTCTTTATCAGTGGGTATTAGGCCTGCATCTGCAGCCATGATGCTGATTTCAACACAAACCTTCACTCCCTGAGAAAATAGTCTTAAAGTACCGGCAATAATTTCAACAGGAGTGATACCTCCAAATTTATTACTAATACCCCTTCCCACACCGCTAAGTGAATGCGAACCCACATATATGGGTATGCCTTTTTGTTTTAATTTATCCACATATTCTTGTTGAAGTTCTAATTCATCTTCACCCCTAAATCCTGCATGGTGGGTGATACTTATTATATTTGCATCAGGCATGCTATTAGAAACTTCCACACTGCTTTTTCCCGTTACTGAGGCCACAACAATGTTTTCAATGCCTAATTCTTCTTTTCTTTCCTTAACTAACTCTATTACTTTTTCAGTATTTTCAGAACCTGGGTTTTCAAAATAATTTATTTTTTTCTCCATATTTACCCCTCATTTAATATTTGTTAATGATAATGGCATTAATAAATGATATTTCTTTTGTTTTTTTTAAATTCTCATTATAATCTTTCTTTAAAAATAGAGTATTGAAATTAAAAAATACATTAGTAAGTTTAAGTTCAAATTATATTCTCTATTTCCGTATAATTTGTGATTAAAAAAGATTTATTAGATATCGGACTAATTTAATATATATTGATGTGATCTAATTATAGAATAATCAAATATAGGATCATATATTTTAATGAGTAAATACAATTAAAATATCCAAAAATCTTTTTCCAAAAGTGATAATAATGAATGCTTTTGATTTTTTAACGCCTCAACGCAACCCTAAAACAGGCACTGGAATCACTATGATGTTAGATAAAGGAATGGGTCCGGTAACTGTTATTGATCTCCTTGAAATATCTGGAAAATATGTAGATCTGGCAAAATTTGGATGGGGAACATCTGCCATCCACAATCGTAAAATGATAAAGGAAAAGGTAGAAATCTATCATTCTTATGATACAATCCCTTATCCTGGTGGAACTCTTTTTGAAATTGCCTATTCTAATAATAAATTGGAAGATTATCTTAATGAGGCCGATAAACTGGGATTTGGAGCTATAGAAATATCTGATGGAACTATTGATATCTCCAAAGAAGAAAGGGAAAAACTAGTTTCCATGGTGAAGGACAATGGATATTTAGTTATAACTGAGGTAGGTAAAAAAGATCCAAGAAAAGACCATTTATTAACCATTAATGACAGGACAGAAATGGTAAATCATGATATAGAGTGGGGAGCTGATTTTATACTCATGGAAGGCCGAGAAGGTGGAAAAGGAATAGGTCTTTTCGATGAACAAGGTGAAGTTAAGGAAGACGAATTACAAATATTAGTCAAAGGTACACGAGTGGAGAAGATAATTTGGGAGGCACCACTGAAAAATCAGCAAGTTTACTTTATTTTAAAGTTCGGTGCAAATGTTAATTTAGGTAATATTCCTTCTGAGGAGATCACAGCTCTGGAAACCATGCGGCTAGGATTAAGAGGAGACACTATGGGAAAGGTGAATTTAGGATGATTGAAGAAATAACAATAATGGGGGGTTTTGATAAGCTAGGAAATCCCGAACCAGTAAATAAGGTCATAATAAAAAAGGGCGAAATATTTGGAGTTGTGGGCCCAACCGGAAGCGGAAAAAGCTCTCTAATAGGTGATATTGAACAGCTTTCCCAGGAAGATACATTCTCCAAGAGAAAAATTTTGGTCAATGGTAAAGCACCCAGCTACGAGGATCGAACCAACCCTAGAAAAAAGATGGTGGCTCAATTATCTCAAAATATGAACTTCCTTGCGGACATGACTGTTGGCGACTTTTTAAGTTTGCATGCTAAATGTCGTGGAGCTCACAGTAAATGTGTAAATGCTGTGGTTGAATTAGCAAACACTCTAACAGGGGAACCCATAAAAAAGGAGCATGACTTGACAATCCTGAGTGGTGGACAATCAAGAGCTTTAATGGTAGCCGATGTTGCCATAATAAGTAATTCACCTATTGTTCTCATTGATGAACTTGAAAATGCAGGAATACGGAAACATGACGCCCTTGAAGCACTTGCTGGCCATGGAAAAATTGTCATGGTAGTAACTCATGATCCTGTGCTTGCACTTATGACTGATAAGAGAATTGTCATGAAAAATGGTGGAATGCAATCAGTTGTGGGAACTACTGGGAAAGAAAAGGCTTTGTCACAAAAATTAAATAAAATTGATGGATTAATGTTGAGTTTACGTGATCAAGTACGTAACGGTGAAGTTATTGATGACATTGACCTAAAAAATTTAGATTTATAAGAAAAATCCTTAAAAAAATCAGTGTGAAGTAAATCAATTAAAATGGAATCTGAAATAATTTTTATCAAGGAATGAACTTATTTTCATGACATTATTAATAAATTCTAAAGAATCTAATCAACAAATGTAATTATATTTACTTAAAAATTAATTTAGGAAAAAGAATAAATTGATATAGTTATTAAAAGGGTGATTTTTAATGAGAATGGTTATTGTGGCTGGAACACCGGGTTCTGGGAAAACTGCGGTTTTAATACATGCGTTGCAAAACATAAATGAAATGGGATTGAAATCAGCAGTAGTAAAAATCGATTGTCTTTATACTGATGATGATCGAAAATTTGCCAAAATAAATATTCCCACTAAAGTGGGGCTATCCATGGACATGTGCCCCGATCACTACGCAATTTACAATTTGGAAGAAATGATAAATTGGGCTGATGAAAACCAAGCAGAACTATTGGTAATTGAAACTGCTGGTTTATGTCACCGTTGTGCACCCTTTACTGAAAACTCTCTCGGAGTCTGCGTTATCGATGCCACCAGTGGTCCTAACACACCCCTAAAAGTTGGTCCATTCTTAAGCACAGCAGATATTGCAGTAATCACTAAAGGAGACATGATATCACAAGCAGAACGTGAAATCTTCCGGGAAAGGATTTTGGAAGTAAATCCTGATTGTAAAATAATAGAAGCTAACGGTTTGAGTGGGCAGGGATGTGCTGAATTAGCTGATGAATTTTTGAAATCCCAAGAAGTATCTCTGGATCAGGAGAAACTTAGACATTCTGCACCACTGGCTGTTTGTACTTTATGTGTTGGAGAAACTAAGGTTAACAAGAAATATCACCGGGGTATACTGCGCCGTATAGATGGTTTTCAAAGTTATGAAGGAGAATAATTCATTTTAAGGTGTTTTTAATGAACAAAGGTTCCATTGATATTTCTCAACAAAATAAAGTTTTAATGTTACTTCCTGGCTACAACTGTGGCATCTGCGGATATGCACGATGTGATGAATTTGCAGGAGCACTTTTAAAAAGTAGAACCCAGCTTGAAAAGTGCAGATTTCTTTATCAAGAGATTTTTCAAGAAGATCTCGCTAAACTTCAGGAAATACTTAAGGAAACCAAAGTAATTCCTGATGAAAAGAAGATTATAGGAGTTATGGATAATTATGAAGCTGATATTATCCTAAAACCTCTTCACGGAGAGGAATCATGTAGGGAAACATTATATCCCTTCACTAGGGAAAAGATTAAAGCCGGTGAAATAATAAGATACCGCCCTTTAGGATGTCCTATAATTCATTTTGCCAAGGTACTGGAAGAAAATCACGGCTTAATCACAGTTCATTTAGTGGGTCCTTGCCATCGCATTGATTCAGAAGCAGAATTCGAATATAAAGACATTGGAGTTTGCATGGTTGGAGGATTCCAGGGAACTATCGAAGGAAAGTTACCTCGGGTGGGAGAAACAGTCCGATTCTTACCATATCACTGTATGATGCAAAAAGTCCACTCTGGTGTGGTTGTTCAATTAGAAGGAAGACAAGCTATTATTGAAGGTATCGACCTTAAAGTATGGGCGCCTCCAGTCAAAGGAAATGATTGACTGAGCAAATGGTATTTCATTAGCCATTAATGCAATTAAAGTATCAAAAACTTTTTTCCCATTTAACAAGGATTTCCAGTGTATTGTAGGATAAAATGAATCATAAATATCATAAGGATCACCAGTCAAAGAATGTTGAATATTTTGAATCAAAAAATAATTTAGCCACCATACCAATTAAAACAGATTATATCAATCCGGGTGGATCTTATGATGTCATTATTGAAGGTGCAGTGAAATTTTTAAAAGATGACGATTTTTTAGTGGTTTCTGAAACACCATTATCAATAGCTCAGGGCAGATTAGTTGATGAATCAGAATTTAAACCATCTATCAGTGCATATTTCCTGGCAGAGATATGGTCTAAATATTTGTGGGGCTATATTTTCGGTCCGATACTGCGTATAAAAAAAAGGACAATTAAAAACCTTAAAAAACTTCCCCCGGAGGCTCGTTCTCACAAAGAAGTTATATTAAATTACTATGGGTGGAAACATGCCCTTAAACCAGCTTCTGAAGCAGGAGTGGATCTGAGTAATGCACCGGGCACTCTTGTTTCATTACTACCTCATGATCCTCAGAGTGTTTCAGAAGTAATGGAAAAAAAAATTTTAGACACAAGTGGTAAAAAAGTTACTGTGATGATTATTGATACTGATGCCACGTACAAAATTAGAAAAACCATGTTTACTTCTTTACCTATTTCTATTCCCCAAATAAAAAATAATATGGGCATTTTTGGATATTTATTGGGTCGGGTTGGTAAAATAATTGGACCCACCCCCTTGGCAATTTCTCAACCCCATAAAATTGAAAATATTATGAAGATAGCTGTAGCTGCAGAGGAATGTCAGAAAAACCATGAAAGTAACATGGAAACTGTTTACGACATGCAAAAACTTTCTGATGGAAACCTAAATGGTATTACTGTGGAAAAATTGAACTCTATAACTCATATGCCAGCTGTAATCGTTCGAAAATCTAATTAATTACACAAAAATGATTTTCAAACTGGATTTTTTTCGAATAAAGATTAATTAAAAAAATATAAATACTATCTGGCTCATATAATCAATTAACCCAAGATATTTTTGACACCCATAATATAGCTTTACCTCAATGAACACTAGCTTAACCGTGGATTTTATTGACATGCACGAAGGGGTCTTATTAGGGGCGGAGAGAGATATTTTAGCTTTAAAAATTATAGGCAGCTAATTTACGCCGAAGCGGGTGTGAAATTAATTAGCATGGCTTGATTTGACCTATCAATTTTATAGATATATTAGTACCTCTCCGTATCGGAGGTATAGAATGCTTAAATTAAATGATCCTGAAATACAAGAGCTCTTAAAAATCTCGAAACATGAAGGAGGAACTGCGATGCTTAAAGATCCTAATGTGCAGGAAATTCTCATTGATGTTACCAAGGACCATGAGAACAGCATCCCCATTATCCAATGTTTATTAAATGGCAAAAACACTGATGAAGAGATAGCTGAAGAAACTGAAATTAGACTAAATATTGTTAGACGAATTTTATACAAGTTATATGATGCTGGAGTTGCCAGCTATAAACGAAGTAAGGATCCAGAAACTCAATGGTATACTTACAGTTGGAGATTTGAAGAGGAAAAAATAGCTGAAATTATTTCTCAGAAGTTCGAAAAGTTTTCTGAAGAAATACATCAATCTTTGGAATATGAAGAAGAAAATATGTTCTTTGTATGTCCCAATGGTTGTCGCTATAATTTTGAAGAAGCATCAGAAAGAAATTTCATATGCCCCGATTGTAACATAAACATGGAGTTTCAGGATAATTCATCAATAATAACTGAATTAAAACAATTAAAGGAAAGAATGAGCTAATTTTTTCCTTAAATATTTTTTCTTCCGAATTTTTAGTTTTTTAAAGTTGATTTTTGATTATTTTCATCTATTATTGATATCTTCTGGTGTATCGTTTTTAGAAAATTCTCAAAATAATATTATCCAAAAAAAAAGAAATTGAGGTTGGATATTTCTGAGTCAATATAGTCAATTTCATTCATGCCAAGTCTTAAAAGAATACAATTGTCATGCTTTCGTGATTGAACACTCAAAAGCAGTAATGCTAAAAGCAACTGATTTAGCATCTAGATTTGGATCAAATGTGGATCTGGATTTGGTTAAAGCCGGTGCCATGCTCCATGATGTGGGTCGTTCCAAGACTAACGGAGTAAAACATGCTATTGTTGGGGCTAATATTCTTAGATTTAATGGTGTTCCACCCGAAATCGTGAAAATTGTTGAAAGACATATAGGTGCGGGGATAACCAAAGAAGAAGCTGAACTAATTGGATTGCCTGCCATTGATTATCTGCCTATTACTCTTGAGGAAAAATTGGTGGCCCATGCGGATAACCTCATACATGGGACACGTGAGGTTGAATTGGACTTTGTTATTGAAAAATGGCAGAAGAAACTTGGCAAAAACCATCCTTCAATCCCTCGAATAATTAAATTGCACAATGAATTATCCCAAAATGAAACTAATCACACAATTAATGATTTTACCATCCATTAAATAAATCATAAATAGCCTCCAAAAACATGATTAGGCATTAAATACATGATTTATTATTTTCATTGCCTTATTTATCCTTAAAAACTCATATTATTTCATATCCCTTTTTTCGAGTTTCATTTTCAATTTTTCTTTAACCTATTTCTTCACCCAAAAAAAAAAACTTATCTAAATAAATAGAAGTAATAAATAGGGATAATGGTGTTGATATGGATCAAAAAAGAATTATAGTGTTTCTCGGACCTTCTCTTTCTTTAAATGATGCTCGCGGAATATTAAGTGCTGATTATCATCCTCCTGTTGCAAGGGGTGACGTAGATGCATTATTAAACCATCCTCCTGATGTCATTGCTATCATTGATGGAGTTTTCCACTATAAACCCGCAGTTTCCCACCGAGAAATACTTCGAGCCCTAAAATTAGGGATTACAGTTATAGGAGGATCCAGCATGGGTGCGTTAAGAGCTACTGAACTAGATTATGCGGGAATGATTGGAATAGGGGAGGTATATAAAAGTTATAAGGATGGAAAAATAGAATCTGATGACGAAGTGGCCATTGTTTTTGATCCAGTAACCCATGAACTGTTATCAGAGGCTCTGGTAAGTATGAGTTACAATTTTCAGATTGCTGCAAAAAGAGGGATTATCACAAATTATGATCTTAAAGTGCTAAATGAAACTGCTAAAAAAATATATTATCCTCAAAGAAATTATATGCGTGTTTTCAGTGAATCTGGCTTGGAAAAGGAAAAAATCAAAAAACTCGAAACATATCTGGACGTTGAGGGGATCGACATCAAGGCAGAAGATGCAAAAAAGGTTTTAAAATATATTAAAAAATTAGTTCAGTGATAATATATGGATATGGAGATCCAAAGAAAAATAGATGATTTAAAGGCCTTTTTCAAGGATAAAAAGGTTATTATAGCTTTTTCTGGAGGTGCAGACAGCACATTACTGGCTTTCGTTGCAAAAAATGAGGCTAAAGATGCTCTGGCAGTGACAGTGGATAATGGTGTTATGCCTGCAGAATTTATCCAGAAAGCAGAACAGATTGCTGAAAAAATTGGGATAAAACACCATACAATAATAAATGACTTTTTAAAAGACTCTAAATTTAAAACAAATTCTTCAAATCGTTGTTACATTTGCAAAAATAAAATTTACCAGAAACTGGAGGAAATGGCATCAAATTATCACTATGATTTTATTGTTGATGGAACAAACATAACTGATCTATTTGAAGACCGGCCAGGAATAATGGTGAATATAGAAAAAAACATTAAAACACCTCTGGTTAACATTGGTTTCACTGATAAGGATGTGAGAACTATTCTACAAGACATGAATGTTGAATATAATCCATCAACCACTTGTTTAGCCACTAGAATCCCTACAGGACAAACGATTACTACCTCAAAAATTAATCGCATTAGATATGCTGAGAATATAATAAGCAATTTAACTGGTCTTGATGTGGTTAGGGTGAGAGATAATGATGGAATAGCACTTATTGAAGTTAAAAATGTTAATAAACTCCTTGATAAGGACTTATTAAATTATTTGGTTTCTGAATTTAAGGCTGTTGGTTTTAAAAAGGTGACAATGAATATTTCTAGTACTGATGATTCAGGGATGGAAATGGTTGTTTATAAGCCATGTAAAGATGAGAAAAATAGGATAATGTTGGAAACTGAACTTCCATACACTTTAAACATTCCTGAAACTTGCCACGAACTTGGAAATCTGGGTAAAGTGAAATGTTCCCCTAAAATGGGCGTAGCCATATTGGAAGTTAATGGAATAACTATAACAATATTTGACAAGGGCAAAATAGTTGCCAGAAGGGTTAAAGACCAAAAAGAAGCTCAAAATTTGTTAATAAGAATTTTACCATGCATACGAAGGCTGAAATAAATTATATTTAAAAAAAAATGGTATAAAAATTAGAATATTCAGTTAATGATTATAAATATTCAAATTTCTTGGTGTATATTTTTTTGAACCTTGCGTCTGAAGGATGTTAATTTTTTAAAGAATCCCCGGTCATCATTTCCTGATAGGACGATTATATCTCCTTCCACTTTTAAAACTTCACCATCAGCTTCAACGTTTTCAATTTCTACCATGATCTCAGACGCATCTTCCAGGGTGTCGTTGGCAGTGTAAGTGTAATCTAAAACAAGTTTCTCATGAGGATGGACCTCTTGCAAGGCTCTTTTTATAGTTAGTTCCATTATGTTGAAGAAAGTTTCTAGTTGAGGATTTCCCTCCCACCACAGTGTTGCCATAATAAATTGGAGGTTTATATCTTGTATAGATACATCTCCTCCTTTTTTGCCCACAACACGAATAATTTCAGGATCTGATTTTATTTTAAGAATTGGTTGGGGAATAAATGTTTTTTCAGACATTTTAACCGTCCAACCTAAGGAATAATGGATTTAATGAGGTCACTTGCCCTTATCAATCCAACTAATTCACCTTCTACGTCAATAACTGGCATTTGTTCAATTTTTCTTTGACGCATTTTACTGGCACAGTCTTTCACAGCAGTTTTGGTGGTGACTATGGCTAGGTCACTGGTTGCAACATCTTTCACCTCTTTATCAGAGAATTGTAGATGATTTTTAATCACATAAAGAACGTTCTTACTATCCCATGACCATTTATCCCCTTCTGTACCAACTGATGTGTTATGCACAGTCTGTTCGGACACAACTTCACTTTCATCTAAAAAATCAGTTTCAGTAAGAATGCCTGATGGTTTTCCTTCATTACTAAGTGCCAGAATTACTTTTAAGTTAAAGTAACGCATAATTTCAAAGGCTACTTTAAGGGGAGTTCTTTCCCATGTGGTAGGTACGCTGCGGAGCATATATTTTTCTGCAGGATCGCTGATATCCATTTTCCACAAAGCTTTGTTAATGAGATCTGAGGCAGTCACTAATCCTACTAATTCTTCTTTATCAACAACAGGCACTCTTCGAATATGATTTTCTGTCATTTTTCGGGCAGCGTCCCCTATATCATCTTCAGGACCTACAGTTATCATTTCTCGAGTCATTATAAGAGCAATTTGTTCTTCATCTGGGTTTTCTACTAGATCAGTTCGGGTTAATATGCCTACTAGTTTTTTGGTTCCTTTTTTAACAACAGGTAATCCTGATACGTTTTTTTCTCGCATTAGTTCCAGTGCATTGCCACGATTTCCTGGTACTTGTATGAAGTGTATTTCCTCTGACATTATGTCCTTTATCTGCATTGTTTCACCAGCCATATGCTGCAACTAAAAAGAATATTAAATAGTTTTTCTTCAATGAACTGCTAAAACTGGGCATGTTGATGATCTAACCACTTTTTCTGTTACACTGCCCAGTAAAAATCTGTCTAAACCATGTTTTCCAGAAGTTCCCATAACCACTAAATCAATGTTTTCATTTTCAATGGTCTTGAGAATTGAATCAGCAGGTGAGCCTTCTTCAGTTGTTAGCGTTATTTTAAGATCTTTAATTTTTGATTCACCTTCACTCTGTGTTATCATTTCTGATATTCTTTCAAGGGATCTCCTACCTTCTTCTTTTAACATTTCTTTAATTTTTACTATGAGGTCTTCTGCTGGGAGCCCTACTAATGAAGATGTTTCAATAACATTTAAAACGATAATTTCAGCACCGCTTCTACTAGCTATCCAGATAGCATGTTTAGCCGCTTTTTCAGCAAATTTGGAGCCATCTGTCGGCAATAAAATTTTCTGGTACATTTGTTTCACCTCATATATATTAGTTTACCATCTGTCACAAGACCTATTATGTTTTTCGATTCAGTGCGGTTGATCAGGGACAGTATTGGGTTGTCGGACAACAGTTCTACCATCATGATATCTGCCAACATACCCTCTTGAATACATCCAAGGTTTAGGTTCAGGGCTTGACCAGCATTAACTGTTGCCATCTTTAATATTTCTACTGGGGGGAAATATTCCTTATAGAAGCCTCTGGTTAATTTTAGGGCATATTCCATCTCCCTAAACATGTTGGGAGAATTGAACATCACATTATCTGTTCCCAATAATAAGTTTATCCCCTTGCTCCACATCTCTTTTATGGGTGGTATTCCAACGGAAAGAGCACCATTGGAACGGGGGCAACAAACCACTGACTTTTTTCCATTCCTTATAAGATCCAAATCATTATTCATTGGTGATGTAAGATGTATCAGAATGTTAAATTCACAATCTAAAGCTCTTTCTACTTCTGTTTTCCCAGTGGATTTAAGAGAATTTCGTTGCACTTGTTCATATTCAGCAGCATGAATTGCAGAAATTTTCCCAACTTGGGAGCATGTTTCAGTTATTATTTTGGCAACTTTATCATCAACTTCTCCGAATCCACTTAGGCCAACACCATCTGCATATTCGAGAAGTTCAAGGGAATTTTTTCTTATTTCCGCTTCAAAATCATCATTGAGATGTTTAGAACCGGATTTGTAGGATGGATCTTTGAAGAAGGAATTCTGACGTCCCAGAACAATTTTTCGTATTGGTATGTCTTTGCTTGCTTCTTGGATCTGTGAAATGCCATTAACTCCTCCTTCTCTAAAATCAACCAGAGTGGTTGTTCCTGTTTCAAGCATTTCCTCTAAAGAATTCCTTATTGAGCAACAAATATCTGAAGGGTTTGTTTTTGCAAGTAATTTGTGTTTCAGTCCGTTTGGAGGTTTCACAACATTTTCAATGTGTTCTCCATCTCCAATATCTTTTGCAACCGAGTCTCCCAAATGTACATGACTGTTAATTAATGATGGAGAAACTATGCATCCTTTGGCATCGATTTCTCGCCCACCAGAAGCGTCGGCTGAGACTTCTACAATATAATTATCTTCAATGAGGATGTTAGCTTTCATTGGCTCCAGTTCTGGGCCATATAGTACCAATCCGTTTTTGATGTTAAGCATACACTGATATGTTTGTTTTTGGGATATTTATCATTATCTAAAATTGAAATGATCATGTATGTCTGCTATTTTTTAAAAAAAGGAAATAGTAAGAATTCGAAACAATCTGAAATGGCTATAACAAAAAATTTAACAATTTTAGAACATTATTCATATTTATGATATTCTTTTAAGGATTTAACTCCAATTTTTCCTTTTTCCACATTTTCTATAGCATTTAAAGCAGCTCTAGCCCCAGCTAGTGTAGTTACATATGGTATGCCTAGTTCAACTGCCATTCTTCTTATGTAATACCCATCATCTGCTGATTGTTTTCCAGAAGGAGTGTTTATAATCATGGCTACTTTGCCATTTAGAACAGCATCACGAATATTGGGTGATTCCTGACTAACTTTACGTATGATATTTATTTCGACTTGATCTTGTACTGCTTTAGCTGTTCCGCGGGTGGCGATCAATTCAAAACCAAGTTCTTCTGCCTTTTTTGCAATGTCCATGATTTTGTCTTTATCTTGATCCCTAACACTGATGAAAATTGTGCCTTTTTGTGGCAGATCCATCCCTGCAGAAAGTTGTGCTTTATAATAGGATATTCCAAAGTTTGAATCGATCCCCATGCTTTCTCCAGTTGATTTCATTTCAGGTCCCAGTATGGAATCTGCTTCTGGAAGTTTAATGAAGGGGAATATGGATTCCTTTACAGCTACATGATCTATTTTTACTTCATCTTTCAATCCGAAGTCTTTTAATGTCTTTCCCATCATTAGTTCGGCTGCTATCTTTGCTAATGGAACACCAACCGCTTTACTCACAATCGGGACAGTTCTACTTGCCCTTGGGTTTGCTTCTAATATGTAAACTTTAGGATTATTCTCATCATCCATTTTAACTGCATACTGGATGTTTATAAGGCCTACAACATCAAGTTCAAGAGCTAATTTAATAGTATGATCTTTAATTATTTTTAAAACATCTTCAGGAATGCTTTGGGGGGGTATAACGCAAGCAGAATCTCCTGAGTGCACTCCAGCTTCTTCAATATGCTCCATGATCCCTCCGATGAATACCTCTTTTCCATCAGATAGGGCGTCAACATCTATTTCAATGGCATCTTCAAGGAATTTATCTACCAGTATAGGATGTTCTGGGGAAATTCGAACAGCTTCTTTCATATATTCCTTCAGTTCATTATCATCGTAGACTATTTCCATGGCCCGACCCCCTAACACATATGATGGTCGCACCAGTACAGGGAATCCAATTTGTTTAGCTGCTTCACTAGCTTCTTCAAATGAAAATGCGATTCCATAATCCGCTTGAGCTATTCCCAATTTATTAAGAACTTTAGTAAATCTTTCCCGATCTTCAACTCGGTCTATACTCTCGTGTGGTGTTCCCAGAATACGCACTCCTTCACGGGCCAGAGGAACAGCAAGGTTAATAGAAGTTTGACCTCCGAATTGCACTACCACTCCGTAAGGTTTTTCTTTGTTTATTATGCTCATAACATCTTCTAGGGTTATGGGCTCAAAATATAGTTTACTGGATATATCGTAGTCAGTACTCACGGTTTCAGGATTGTTATTTATTATAATAGTTTCAATATCTTCGTTTTTAAGAGCCATTGCTGCGTGGACACAGCAATAATCAAATTCTATTCCTTGACCGATACGTATGGGTCCAGCACCAATAATTATAACTTTTTTCTTATCAGTAACTATTACTTCATCTTCTTCTTCATAGGTACTATAATAATAGGGTGTTTGTGCTTCAAACTCTGCTGCACAAGTATCTACCATTTTGTAAGTTGGGACAATTCCTTCTTTTTCCCTGGTTTTTCTAATGGTCTCTTCTTCTAAACCAGTTATATCTGCAAGTTTACGATCTGAAAAACCCATTTTTTTGGTCTTAAGCATTATTTGAGGATCAAAGATGTTTTCTTTACTTATTTTTTTCTCCCAATCTACTATATTGAGTATTTTATTCAGGAAAAATGGATTAATTTTAGTTAAAGAATAGATATCCTCAATTTTCATACCAGACTTGATTGCACTGTAAATTTGGAAAAACCGATCATCAGTTGCATTCTTGAGTTTTTCTTCATTAAATTCTACATCATCAAATCCATATCTTCCCACATCTAAGCTCCGGATGGCTTTGTGTAGAGATTCTTCAAGTGTTCTTCCAATGGCCATAACTTCTCCAGTAGACTTCATTTGAACTCCAATTTCTCTGCTGATTCCCTTAAACTTGTCAAATGGCCAGCGGGGCACCTTACTTACTATGTAGTCTATGCTGGGTTCGAATGAGGCGGGTGTTTTTTGGGTTATATCGTTTCTGATCTCATCTAAGGTCATGCCAACTGCAATTTTTGCTGAAATTTTGGCTATCGGGTATCCAGTAGCTTTTGACGCCAATGCACTACTACGGCTCACCCGGGGGTTAACTTCAATAACTTTGTACTCGCCGGTTAGTGGGTGAACAGCAAACTGTATATTACAGCCTCCTTGGATTCCCAGGGCGCGTATGATCTTGATTGAAGCATTTCTAAGTCGTTGGTTATCTGCATCTGAGAGGGTTTGTGCAGGAGCCACCACAATACTTTCTCCAGTATGAATTCCCATGGGATCAAGGTTTTCCATGTTACACACAATGATGCAAGTATCATTTTTATCACGCATCACTTCGTATTCAAATTCCTGCCAACCCAGTACAGACTGATCAATGAGCACTTGGTTAATATAGCTCATGTCTAATCCTCGGGTGGCAATTTCTTCCAATTCTTGGTCATTATGTGCAACTCCACCTCCAGTTCCACCGAGAGTAAATGCCGGTCTTACAATAACTGGAAATCCTATTTTTTCAACTGCTTCAAAGGCTTCATCTAATGATTTAACAGCTTTAGCTTGGGGGACAGGTTCGTTGAGATTTTTCATGAAGCTGTCAAAGAGGTCACGGTCTTCCACGTTTTTGATGGTCTGGATTGATGATCCTATTACCTTCACTCCTTCCAATGCACCGATCTTTTCTAAACCAGTTGAAACATTCAGTCCAGTTTGCCCTCCCATAGTCGGTAAAATAGCGTCAGGGTTTTCCTTTTTAATGATCTGAGCCACAATTTCAGGGGTTAATGGTTCCACATAAACCTCATCTGCCATGTCTACATCAGTTTGGATGGTTGCAGGGTTACTGTTAACCAGCACAGTTTTTATACCCTCTTCCTGGAGGGATTTACAGGCTTGTGAGCCTGAATAATCGAATTCAGCAGCTTGGCCAATTTGGATGGGTCCTGAACCAATAATAAGCACTTTATTAATATCTTTGTCCCGTGGCATTTCTAATCCTCTTTCATTCAATTAATGGCTATTTGAAATTCATTATTATTAATAAATGTATAAACTAGTCAATTCTTTTTTATATCTTCTAAAAAGTTGTCGAAGTGGTAATCAGTATCTTTAGGGCCTGGTCCAGCTTCAGGATGATATTGAACACCGATTATTGGAAGTTCTTCGTGTTTTATACCCTCTACTGTGTTATCATTTAGATTAATTTGGGTTATTTCTATTGGCAAACCTTCACATGACTTTTTATCTATTGCAAAACCATGATTTTGAGATGTAATAGTAATTTTGCCTGATAAAAGGTCTTTCACGGGCTGATTCGCACCCCTATGTCCGAATTTCATTTTGTAAATCTTGGCTCCGAAAGCAAGTGAAATAATCTGCTGACCTAGACAAATACCAAAGATTGGGAGTTCTTCAGAAAGTTTTTGAACGATTTTAATACCTTCTTTTACTCTACTAGGATTTCCAGGGCCGCTTGAAACTAACAAGCCTCCAGGTTCATAATCTAGTACTTCTTGTGGTGGTGTATTATAAGGTAATATAACTACGCCAATTTCCCTTTTTAAAAGTTCATTAATGCTGTTATTTTTCACCCCATAGTCCATGATAACAGCCCTATTTTTATATTCTTCTCCGAAAATATGGGGTTTTGTTACGGATACTTTGTCTACCAAGTCAATATCCTCAATTCTGGGTTGTGTTCGGGCCATAGTCAGCAATTCTTCATCATCAACTTCTTCTGTAGCCAGAGCACCTTTCATGGTTCCATGCCTGCGGATATTTAGAGTGAGTGCACGGGTGTCGATTCCACTTATTCCGGGAATTTTATTTTCATCCAAAAATTCTGATAAGTTCTGTTCACTTTGTCTATGAGATGGATAGCGAGTTTCCTCTCTTACTATAAATCCTTCAACTTTTATTCCATCAGACTGAAACCAATCCTTTGATATTCCATAATTCCCCTGCAACGGATATGTGGACATTAATATATTGCCTTTGTAAGAAGGATCAGTAAGGGATTCAACGTATCCTGTCATTCCAGTTGCAAATACAACTTCTCCTGTTTTAATAGTGGAATAACCAAATCCCTCACCTTGATAAATTGTACCGTCCTCTAAAGCTAATTTAGCCACTTGTTTCATTCAATCACCATACATTTTAATGTGTTGACCTTAAGAATCTTCATTTTTCAGTTTTTTTCTGCACTTCTGGTTCATCTATTTCCAGAAATTTATCCATGACCACGGCGTCTTCACCATCTTCATAGTAATTCGTTATCGGTGTTCTCTCAGTGAAACCCATGTTTTTATAGAATTTACGGGCGCCATGGTTCCCTTTTCTAACTTCAAGACATATATTTTTCACGTCATATTTTTTAAAGATCTCCTGAGCAGTTTCTACCAATCGGGTTCCAATATTTGTTCTACGATATTTTTTATCCACTGCAAGGGAGATAATGTGGCCATCATTCTCAAATCTGATCCAAAATATAATATATCCTACTACCATATTATCTTGCTGGGCCACTAGAAATCCAGCCCCTAAGTTGTAAATATCGACCAACACATTAGCTGGATAGGGGTCATCAAATGATGCTAATTCAATTTCCAGGACTTTTTTCACGTCTTGGCGTTTGAATTCTCTAATAATCATGAATATCTCCATCTAATTGAAGTGATTGTATGTGGAATGATTTTATTGAGTATCTCACAAAACATTATTCTAATAGTCCCTTAATTGTGGAAGTTGGGGTGGGAAACTTTCTTAAGGTTGCCCTTTACTTGAAGAATCATCTTAAAGTCAATATCGTCATGACTGATATTAAACCTTCCCATGACCAGATCATCTTAGATGATATTAGACAACCTGACTTAAAAATATATAAGGATGCAGGACTTATTTACGCCTTAAGGCCTCCAGAAGAATTGCATCCATATTTGGTGAATCTTTCTGACTCTGTAGGGGCTGATCTAATTATAAAACCACTTTCAACCGATTTTATTAACACTCGGAAGAAGATGGAGTTGGTTAATTATAAAAAAGCAGTTTTTTATAAACACAGTTTTAAATAATAAATTTATCAAAATAGGGTCATATTAAAAAAATCATAATATATTTTTTTCTATGTATCAATCTTAATGGTGTGCTTTAATCATGAAATGGAAGAATCTAAGTGCAAGTGAAACATTAAAGGAACTTAATTCTAGTATAAATGGGATAACCAATGCTGAAGCACAAAAACGCCTTTCAAAACACGGTAAAAATGAACTGGTAGAGGAAAAAAAGCCAGGACCAGTTCAAATATTTTTTAGCCAGTTCATGGACATCCTCATATTCATACTAATCATAGCAGCTATTGCTGCTTTTTATGTTGGAGATACTCTGGATGCAATTGTCATAGTTATCGTAGTCATTATAAATGCAGTTGTTGGTTTCATTCAAGAATACCGGGCTGAAAAAGCAATGGAAAAACTTAAAGGCATGATATCCAATGAAGCAGTTGTTATCAGAGACAGTCAAGAACAGAAAGTACCCGCGGGAGAACTCACAATCGGAGATATAGTTCTCTTAGAGGAGGGGGATAATGTTCCAGCTGATCTGCGTATAATTGAAAGCCATGACCTATTAATAGATGAATCTGCAATGACTGGGGAATCATTTCCCATTGAAAAACATCCAGAAATCAAATACTCTGATGATCATGGAAATGAAAACATGGCTTTTATGGAAACAGATGTTTCTTCAGGTCGGGGAAAGGGAGTCGTCGTAGAAATTGGTATGGACACCAAGATTGGCAAAATCGCGGAGATGATCCAGGAAGAAGAAGAACCAACACCCCTACAACAAAAAATTGCAGGTTTAGGTAAGACACTGGGGTTACTAGCTCTTATAGTATGTTCAGTTGTGTTTGTACTTGAATATTTGCAGGGAATACCGCTAGTGGAAACTTTTATGACCGCAGTTGCACTGGCAGTGGCTGCAGTTCCAGAAGGTCTTCCAGCTATTTTAACCTTAACCCTAGCTCTAGGAATGCAGCGGATGGCACGAAGTAATGCTATCGTCCGAAAATTATTAGCAGTAGAAACTCTCGGATCCTGTAATGTAATATGCACAGATAAAACCGGAACACTCACCCTAAACCAGATGACTGTCCGCCAAGCTAAGGTCAATGATCCAGAAATGATTTTCACAATTTCTGCCCTTTGCAATAATGCCACACAATCTAATGGAAAATTATTAGGAGACCCTACAGACGCTGCTCTACTAGTATATGCTGATGAAAATGGTTACAAACGCAAGGAACTGGAAAAAAAATACCCACGCCTACTAGAGATTCCATTGGACAGTACCCGAAAAAGGATGACCACTGTGAATCAAATTGAGGACCAACGTTATTTGCTGATTAAAGGAGCTCCAGAGGCCATACTGAACCGATGTTCTCAAATCGAAAAAAAAATAGGTGTAACCCCTATAAAACCGGAGGGCACTGATTATGTAATGAAAGAACTAAATGAAATGACTGAAAACGCACTCAGGGTTCTTGGTTTTGCTTATCGCAAATTAGATCATGATGAAGACTTAAATGATAAAGAAAACCTAGAAAAGGATCTTATATTCGCAGGTTTGGTGGGCTTGATGGATCCACCACGGGAAGAAGCTAAAGAAGCCATAGCAATAGCTAAAAAAGCAGGGATAAAGGTTGTAATGATCACTGGAGATCATAAGGACACTGCTGTGGCTATAGCTCGAGAAATTAGCTTAGTTGATGATGAAAAGATTGTGGCCCTCACCGGATCTGAGCTGGAAAATCTCAGTGACAATGAATTTGAAAACATGGTAAACGATGTCAGTGTATATGCCAGGGTATTTCCTGAACAGAAGGTTCGCATTGTAGAAACCCTTAAAAAGATGGGCAACGTGGCTTCAATGACAGGTGATGGAGTAAATGACGCTCCAGCACTCAAAAAAGCAGCTATTGGTGTGGCAATGGGCAGTGGTACTGATGTTGCCAAAGAATCCGCGGACATGCTCCTACAAGATGATAACTTCTCTACTATAGTCAAAACAGTGGGTGAAGGACGCACTATTTTTGATAACATTAGGAGGTTTGTCCGTTTTCAGCTTTCAACCAACATCGGAGCCATACTCACCATAACTTCAGCATCAATATTTAGCTTACCAATTCCTTTCAACCCCATACAAGTTTTATGGATTAATATTATAATGGATGGACCTCCAGCCCAGTCTTTAGGTATTGAACCACCAGAAAAAAATGTTATGAATCGCCCCCCACTTAAAGAAGAGATCATCCCTAGTAGGAGTCTCTTAAAGATTGCCATCGCAGGAGTGGTTATGGCCATAGGAACTCTGGCTCTCTATTCCTATATTTTAGGCACTGATCTATCTCCTGCCCATGAAAATGTAAAGGCCATGACCATGGCTTTCACAGTTTTTGTCATGTATCAAATATTCAATGTTTTTAACTGCCGATCTGAACGCGGATTTTCTAATAGATTTTCTAATAAATTCCTTTTTCTGGCGGTTCTAGCTTCGGTTCTTCTTCAATTGGGAGTGATATACTTGCCATTCCTTCAAGGAATCTTCAGAACTACAGCTCTAGATGTCTTTGATTGGATTTTAATTTTGTTAGTTGCAAGTACCATCCTGGTTAGTGACTGGCTGGCAGAAAAATTAATATAAAAAATGTTTGAAAGGTTAATGATTTGTTAAGGGGTTTAGAATGAATGTATTAGTAATGGCTGGCACTAGTGACGCTAGAAAGATTATAAAATCTCTATCCAAGGGCAATGTGTCTGTTCTGGCTACTGCCACCACTAGCCATGGAACTGATCTGGCACAAAGTTCCGGAGCAAGTAAAGTCCTGGAAGGATATTTTAATTCTGACCAGTTGGTTAGGGTAATAGAAGAAAACAGTATCCAAATATTAATCGATGCAACCCATCCTTTTGCATCTCTAGCCACTCAAAATGCCATAATTGCATCTGAAAAAACAGGAATTGAATATGTTCGTTTTGAAAGACCTCCAAGTGATCTTCCAGACAGCGAACTTATTCATAAGTGTTATTCCTTTGAAGAAGCCACCCGCAAAATATTGGAAATTAAAAAAGAGGATTTACTGGAAAAAAATCAAGTTAAGGGGAAAATTTTACATCTTGCTGGCGTGAACACCTTGCATCATCTTACCAACAAGATCTCTCCTCATTTTATTGTGATTCGGACTCTTCCTGCAGTTTATTCTATTGAAAAATGTCTCAAACTTGGCATTCCTCATGGAAACATAGTGGCTATGGAAGGAATATTTTCCCCAAAATTTAACCGCATCCTCATGGAAGAATACCAAATAGAGATTATTTTAACAAAGGAAAGTGGAGACAGTGGTGGGGTGATGTCTAAGATTAAAGCTGCACTTGATCTTAATATACCTGTAGTTATTGTCATGAGGCCTGAAATTAAAAAATTACAAGGGAAAAAAGTGTTTGATGATCTTAGCTATTTATGTGATGAGATTATTTCAAATAAACACTAAATATATCTGAAATAATGATGTGTTGAATTTGAATAAGCCTCAGCTCGCCCATCAGTCATCATGGATTCAGAGCTCATAGGGTTCATCATTGGCTCGAAGTATAAAAAAATTAGTATATTTTTTTTTTAAATAAAAAAAATTGGAGTTACGGTGCCTATCCGTACAT